>CACXGJ010000208.1 GCA_902767125.1 uncultured Ruminococcus sp.
ATGGCTGTATAATTTTATGCCGTAATGTCAAGAATATTATCGGAGGCGGATAGTATGATCGACAAAAACGAATATCAGGAGAAAAAATCAGTCCGGAATAATATAGGCTTTTATATTGCACTTGCAATATGTATTGTGACTATTGCGGCAGCAGCATGGACTACTTACGGCAGTGTAACGGAATACCGTCAGAATACGGCTGAAGATGCTTCATCATCGGCAAGTGAAGTCAAGGTAAACAATGATGTAAGCGGTCAGAGATATGAAAGCTCTGTGACACAAATGCCTGTAAAAGAGGAAAGCTCGGAGACCTCGGCAGAGGAATCTTCAAGTGAGGAAAGCTCCGAACCTGAACAGAGCAGTATTTCGGAGCAATCATTTGTGAGTGATGTTTCAAGGGATGACAGACCGACTCAACCTGTTGAAAATGGAACTATAATCAAGGTCTTCAGTCCGAAAAATCCCGTCAGATCAAATACTACATCTGATTGGCGGACACATCAGGGAATAGATATATCGGCAAAAAACGGTACAGCAGTCCATGCAGTGAGAAACGGTACTGTCAAGTCCGTATACAGTGATCCGATGCTCGGCAATGTCATTTGTATAGAGCATAGCGGAGGCTATACGGCATATTACTGCGGACTTACCGAAACACCTGTTGTCATGGAGGGAAACACAGTCTATGCGGGTGATACGATAGGCTATGTGGATATAGTTCCTTTTGAGGTGCTTGATGAGAGCCATCTTCACCTTGAAGTAAAAAAAGACGGAGAATACGTTGATCCGACAAAATTGTTTTGAAATGAAAAAAGTGCGGTAACATCAGATGTTGCCGCACTTTTTTTGACTTTGCATTTTGGAGAATATACAGCCGCAGAAATTCTGTCTGTACAGGTTAAACTGTGCCGACAGCTCTATCGAGCGTTTGTAGCCGCCTTTTTTCTTGAAGTCCGAAAAGAGATAGGGAATATCGTATTTGTCGCTGACTTCCTTTCCGATGGAGTTTAATATGATGCTGTCTTTTTGAGGACTTATCGAAAGAGTAGTCGTGAAATAATCGAAATTATTTTGCTTTGCGATAACGGCACTTTCTTCCAATCTCATACTGTAGCATTTCAGACACCTTGCACCACGTTCAGGCTCATTTTCAAGCCCCTTTGCCATTTCATAGAATCTTTCGGGTTCATACCGTCCCTCAATGAAATTTACGGACGGACACATTTCCGAAATAAGTCTTTTTATTTCCCCGACACGGTGAAGATATTCATCTTCGGGGGATATATTCGGATTATAGAAAAATACGGTGATATCAAAATATTTTGTGAGATATTCAAGGACATAGCTGCTGCACGGGGCACAGCACGCATGAAGCAAAAGAGAAGGTCTTTTTCTTTCGAGTGAGAGCTTTTTAAGAGTCCTGTCAAGCTCAAGCTGATAGTTGGGTTTAGGCATTTGTTTCATAGAAAGCCACCCTTTTCAGAATATCCTCGGGACAGTCTGCAATATATTCCGCACCTGCCGAGAGCAATTCGGATACGGGACGAAAGCCCCAGCTTACTCCACAGAATTTCAATCCTGCATTTTTGGCGGTATATACATCTACATCACTGTCACCGATATACAGACATTCTTCCTTTTTAACGCCTGCTTCATCTATCAATGCCCATACAGCCTGCGGATCGGGCTTTCTTTCATAGCTGTCACGTTTGCCCCATACCGAGGCGAATTTATTATTTGGGAAAAGGCTTTTTACAATGATATTGGAAAATGTATCGGGCTTGTTTGACATGACAGAGTACATGATATTTTTTTCGTCAAGTGAATCAAGCATTCCGACAATGCCGTCATAGGGGAGAGTCCTGTCCATGCAGTGAGCATTATAATATTCATTGAAATCCGCAAGTATCTCAAGTTTTTTTTCGGGACTTGCAAGACCTTTGGGGATGACCATTGCACGATCGGCAAGTGTTGAGATACCGCTTCCGACCATGAAGCGGTATTTTTCTGTCTCATGCTCCTGAAAGCCGTGCTTTTTCAGGGCATGGTTCATAGCATCTGCAAGGTCATAGAGCGAGTTTATCAATGTTCCGTCAAGGTCGAATATACACAGCTTTATCATTTATCATTCTTCTTTCTTTGAGTATTTTCCGTGAGCTTGGGGGTGATGTCCTCCGCATATGCAGTGATATACGGCTTTCTTTTTTTGATGATGAATACAGCGATCATCCCTCCGCTGATTATCACGGCTGACAATATGCACATGGCGATTATATCGCCTGTATTCAGCGTTGATACATCAAAGCTGATATCGGCATGGGCGGATTCGAGCTTTATGGAATCCTGATCTTTGGAAATATCCGCATTTATTGTGGTTTTATCGTCATCATTGACAGGGCTGTATTCTGCCGAGAATTTTTTAAGAATATCGCCTGAATTTGTTTTTATGGAATAGTTTATCGGAGTATCATTATTTTTTTTTTTTTTTTTCCTTGAAAGATCTATATGGTCATTGAATTGTCTGATTGTTCGGAGAGTCATAAAAGGCATATGCTCCTTGAAGGTCATTTTATTTTCCTGACCGAATATATCGGAGAATGATCTGCTGACCTCCTCGGGAGTACCGCTGAATTTGACAGTACAGGTATTCTTTCCTCCCTCAACTGCCTGTTCGGCTGAAATCCCCATACGTTTGAAGTATGATATTGCATAGCTGACAGCTTCATTGCCTCCTGTTGCGATATCATAGCTGAATGTCGCAGTCTTTTCCAATTGATCGTTATCAAGAGGTGTACAGCTTATATCAATCGACGAGCAGATATACTGCTTGCCGTCATTTATGCGGAGCTTTATGAAAGAATTTGTGCTTTTTATTGCCGAGACCTTGCCGTATTTATTTGAGTCCATAAGGTTTGTTGCGGGAGTCCATTCACCGTTTTCATAAAGCTGACATTCGCCCAGCTCCTCCGAATTTTCGACACGGTAGGTGTACTCTATCGGAACATTCGTCTTACTGTTTGAGATATAGCTTGAAAAATCAAGTATCTCCGTAAAAGAATTTTGTTCTGCAAGAGGTGTACTGCCTGTCGAGGTATCGCTGTAGGACGCATCACAGTAGACGGAATTCAGCAGTTTATTTGTATAGCCCTCCAGCTCCTGCAACGATATATCATCAAATTTCACTTTATACAGATAAGTGCCATTTTCAAGGAGCCATTCGCTTTTTGCAGAGCCTGCCGTTATATCCTTGAAGTAGCTTGTCAGCTTATTGTTAAGCTCATCAAAGGTAGTCTGTGAGATGGTGAAAGTGATGGTACGGTCAAATACAGTGTTCTGATTGACGGTATCTATGCGTATTTTCTGGATAGGATATCCCGACAGGTTGTTTACCGAGATGATCTCATCCGTTGAGACCTCATCATCATTCAGTGAGGCTTTGGTGGTCTTTTCGACAGACGTGAAGGACAAGTCTTCAAAGTTTTCCTTGTCTGCTCCTTCGGATATCCATGAAAGAAGCTGTACGCTTGAAAAATCCTCCTCAAGCTTCCAACCCTGTGTTAAAAGTGTGTCAGGATGGGAAAAGGCTACTTTCACAGGCTTTTCTATGATTCTTTCGATCTTTTCGGAATAGTCATGTGCCGAGGTGAAATCCAGTGAAAATGTGTATACGATTCTTCCGTTTTTTATATCCTTGGAATACTTCATCGGATCGGGACAGTATTTCTGAACTACCTTGTCCAGACAAGCCTCCTTTGATGAACCCAAGGAGATATTGCTTTCGGGAAAGGTCACGGTAATAGTTCTTGAACCTGCAAAGGACTGATCGAATTTCAGGGAGGTGGATATATCGACAGCTTCCTGTTTTTGTTGAGAGCAGGCTGTGAGCAGTACGGCAGATGAAAGTACCGCAAGAACCAATGATATTATTCTTTTAAACAATTTTATCACTTCCTGTTTTTTATATATTACAGTTTATTCTAAAACAAAATTTTTTGCAATACCTATATTCAGCTAAACATGACAGCATTTTGCATAAATAACAATAGTAAAATTTGTCATTGGAGGCAATATGCTTTAATTGACTTTATCCCTTTAAAGTGATATACTATGTAAGTAAATTTGATTCAGGACAGAATATGTTCAGCGTTTTTGTATAAGATCATATCTTTTTCTTTGTCCGTGAGATTTTTTATTGATTTGAATTTTTCGACATAGCTTTTTTGATCATTCCACGGACTGTCGCTGGCAAATAAAACTTTATCCGCACCGTGTATCCTGATGGCTTCGACAACATCATTCTCTGTTGTATCGCAAAAGCTACCGAGTTCGGAGAAAGAACAGCTTATATCTATATAACATTCGGTGCCGAGAAGATATTTTTTTACATCCTCATAGACATATATACCGCCTAAATGAGCGAATATGATAAACGGCTTTTTGATGCCTGTTTCGGATAGGACTTTATCGAGAACATATCTTGCTTTTTGGGGAGGACAGTGAATGACATCAAAGGCAGGATCTACGCCTGCATGGGTGACGACCTTCAGCTCAAGCTCCGCACACAGCTTCAGTATCTTTATATATCTTTCATCATCAATGAATGTACCTGTATAATCGGGATGTATCTTAACACCTTTGAAGCCGTTTTCTTTGAGAAATTTGAGTTTTTCTTCGGGGGATTCATCATCGGGGTGTATTCCTCCGAAGGATACAAGATTTTTATAATTATTGTTTATATCCAAAGCAAATTTATTTATCGTATCAAATTGTCCCTTTCGGGTTGCAACAGGAAGTATGACGGACTTATCTATACCTGCATTTTCCATGCTTTCAAGAAGTGCATTCAATGTGCCTTTGGTATATACCTTTACATCGGGTGCCGACCTCATCAGTGTATTTATCGTTCTTTCGGCTATCTTATCGGGATATATATGCGTATGGAAATCTATTATCATATATTTTTTGACCTCGTTTATTTTAATATGTGTTCAGATTAAAATATAACACATATTATTTTAAAAATATTTCTATAAAAGAAAAAAGGAGTAAAGAAAGAAAATGGATATGTTCATCAAAATTATGTTCCTTGTCATCTTCTTTGCAGTGATGATAGGAGTAGGCATCTACTGCCGCAAACAGGCAACGGATGTAAACGGCTTTGTACTCGGAAACCGCTCGGTAGGTCCGTGGCTGACGGCCTTTGCATTCGGTACATCGTACTTTTCAGCCGTTATATTTGTCGGCTATGCAGGTCAGTTCGGCTGGAGATTCGGACTTGCCTCAACGTGGATAGGCTTGGGAAATGCTTTCATAGGCTCGCTGCTTGCATGGAACATCCTCGGAAGAAGAACTCGTGTTATGACACAGCATCTTGATTCTGCCACAATGCCCGACTTCTTTGCAAAAAGATACAACTCAAATGCACTCAAAATCGCATCAGCTATCATTATATTTGTATTTCTGATTCCTTATACCGCCTCACTTTATAACGGTCTTTCAAGACTGTTCAATATGGCATTCGGTATTCCCTATGAATATTGCGTAATTGCAATGGCAATTCTTACAGGCTTCTATGTAGTGCTTGGCGGATATATGGCAACAGCTATAAACGATTTCATTCAGGGTATCATAATGCTTGTCGGCATAGTCGCTGTAATAGCTGCCGTGCTTCGCATAAACGGAGGACTTCAGGCAACTATCGGACTGCTTTCACAGGAAAGTGTTGAGGTAGCTGGCGGTATAGAGTTCAAGGGTGCATTTGCATCCTTCTTCGGTCCTGATATATGGGGACTTATAGGCGTTGTCATACTTACATCTCTCGGCACATGGGGACTTCCTCAAATGGTACAGAAATTCTATGCCATCAAGTCGGAAAAGTCCATCAGCACAGGTACTATCGTTTCAACGATATTCGCTATCATAGTTGCAGGCGGATGCTACTTCCTCGGAGGCTTCGGCAGACTGTTCGGTACAATGGGCGAAGACGGAAAGCCCGTTGGCGGATATGACTCTGTTATCCCGACAATGCTCGAAAATCTCTCGCCTGTACTTATAGGAATAGTTGTTATCCTTGTACTTTCGGCTTCAATGAGTACACTTTCAAGTCTTGTGCTTA
>CACXGJ010000209.1 GCA_902767125.1 uncultured Ruminococcus sp.
CTGCTTATGCTGCACGTTATGTCGCTAAAAATATTGTTGCCGCAAAGCTCGCCAAAAAATGTGAGATACAGCTTTCATACGCTATCGGTGTCGCAAAGCCTGTTTCAGTATTCGTTGAAACCTTCGGTACAGGTACTGTTTCCGATGAGATCCTCACTGATGCCGTCAATAAAGTATTCGACCTCCGTCCTGCCGCTATCATCAAGAATCTTGAACTCAACAAGCCAATCTATTCCCCGCTCTCTGCCTATGGTCACATGGGACGTGAAGATTTGGGAGTATCATGGGAAAAAACCGATAAGATTCAGGCTCTCCTTGATGCTGTAAAATAATTTTCCTCAAAAATATGCCTGCCGCCGAATATTTCGGTGACAGGCAATCTTTTTAATCAAGTGAATCTTTGATTGCAGAAAATGCGGTGTCAAAATCCGACTTCGTTACCAACAATGAAATCTGTGTTTCACTCGTTGTTATAAGTCTTATATCTGTTCCTGCTTTTGCCGCACTCCTGAATACCCTTGCCGCTACTCCCGGACAATTCTCCATCTCCGGATCATTCACCGATATCTTACAGTTTCCGCTGCTTACTATCGGCTTTATTGTACCGTCATTCAGCTTTGAAGTATAGCCGAGTATCTTCATCAGGTCATCATCATTTATCGTGAATGAAAGACTTGTCATCGAACTCTGCACGGGCGACAACGATATCATGTCAACATCTATTCCCATTCCCGCTATATTTTCAAATACCTCCGCTACAAAGTCTATATCCGCAGGAATATTCTGCAATGTTATCAGCGTTATATCATCACTCACCGCTATATTTTGTCTCATACAAAAACACCTCTCCTCTTATTATGAATTTTTGAGCAAATCAGACATATTATACATACCGGATTTTTTATCCTTCATATATACAGCCGCATTCAATGCACCAACTGCAAACACTGCCTTTGATCGTGCCGAATGGCTTATCTTCAATATCTCGTCCTGTCCTGCAAATATCACTTCATGCTCGCCCACTATATTTCCGCCTCTTATCGAATGTATGCCTATCTCTTTTTTATCTCTCTTTTTTCTGTATGCGTGACGGTCATACACATATTCCGAATCGGTCTTTACCTCCGATATGGCATCCGCTATCATAAGGGCTGTTCCGCTTGGAGCATCCAGCTTTTGATTATGGTGCTGTTCGATTATCTCTACATCAAAGCTATCTCCGAATACTGCTGCAGCTTTTTTGGCAAGCTCTATTATCAGATTCACTCCCAATGACATATTCCCCGAATAGAATATTGCTATCTCTTTTGAGGCATCAAATATTTTCTTCTTCTGCTCCTCACTGTACCCTGTCGTGCATATTACAGTCGGTATCTTATTTTTCACGGCATAGTCAAGCATACCGTCCAATACGGCCGGATTTGAAAAATCCACTATCACATCCGCCTGGCACTTCAGCTCATCAAAGCTCTTGGCATACTCAAATTCCACATTCTTCGGCTCGACTATATCAACTCCGCCGACTATCTCTATATCATCTCTCACCGAAGCAGCATTGATGATACTTGCACCCATTTTGCCGCTACAACCTGTTATTATTATCTTTGTCATTTTTTTATCAGTCCTTTATTATATATACAAAATCACGCTGTGAGGACGTTCTCCGCCCCACAGCGTATTTTATTTTCAGATTCAGTTCTCTTTGATTATGCCGTATCTTACAAGACAATCTTTAAGTGCCTTTTCACCTGACTCACTCATGGATGTAAGAGGCATCCTGCACGGTCCACAGTTGAAGCCGCACATATTCATGGCTGTCTTTACGGGTATCGGATTGACATCCGAAAACAGCATATTTATAAGGTCTATATAGTATTTCTGCATCGCAAAGCTGCTCTTGAAATCCCCTGAAAGTGCCTTCACTGCCATTTCATGCGTCTCTCTCGGACAGATATTTGCCAATACAGATATCACTCCATAACCGCCCATTGATATTATCGAAAATGTCTGTGCGTCTTCTCCGCTGTATATATCAAGGTCATCTTCGCACAATGCCATTGTCTTTACAAGAGCTGATATATCACCGTTTGCTTCCTTGGCTGCCTGAATATTGGGATGCTTCGCAAGCTCCGCATAGGTCTCGGGCTTTATGTTACAGCCTGTTCTTGACGGAACATTATAAACTATCATCGGAATATGGATACGGTCTGCTATATAATTATAATGACGTATAAGACCTGCCTGTGAGGTCTTGTTATAGTACGGTGTCACTGAAAGTATCGCATCTGCTCCCAATCTTTCGGCTTCTTTTGAAAGCTCTGCAGCAAAGAAAGTATCATTGCTTCCTGCTCCTGCTATCACAGGCACTCTCTTGGCAACTTTATTTACCGTATACTCTATTACCTTACAGTGTTCTTCCCTGTTAAGAGTAGCCGACTCTCCCGTTGTACCACAGGCTATTATCGCATCTGTCCCGTTATTTATCTGAAATTCGATAAGTCTGCCATACTCATCATAATTGACACTGCCGTCTTCAAACATAGGTGTTACTATCGCAACACCCGAACCTTTGAAAATATGGTTTGACATAAAAACAACGCCGTTACTGAAAACTTATAAAAAGTTATAAAAACCACTTTTATGTTTCATTCCTTGTTCACTGTGTCCATTTTCGATATAAATCTAC
>CACXGJ010000210.1 GCA_902767125.1 uncultured Ruminococcus sp.
TCTGCCACGTTATTACAGATTTTTGGGCGAACTTGCCGAAAAGAATGTTCAGAGAATATCATCAAGGGAACTTTCGGATAAAATGGGGCTTACTGCCTCTCAAATAAGACAGGATTTAAATTGCTTCGGGGGATTTGGTCAGCAGGGTTACGGATATTCTGTAAAGGGACTCCGTGATGAAATAGGACATATATTAGGCATAGATAATTGTTATAAAGCTGTTTTGTTTGGTGCGGGAAATCTCGGAAAAGCTATTGCTGTACATCTTTCGTTTGAAAAGATAGGTTTTCGTCTTATAGGTATCTTCGATAATGATATTGATAAGGTTGGGATAAAGATAAATGATCTGACCGTTATGAATGATGATGATCTTGAGGACTTCTGTGAGGAAAGCAAGCCTGATACAGCTATACTGTGTGTGCCGAAAAGTTCAGTGTGTGAGCTGTTTGAAAAGCTGTATCATTCGGGAATAAGAAATTATTGGAATTTCAGTCACTATGATCTGGCTGTTGAACATGATGACATTACAGTCGAAAATGTACATCTCAATGACAGTCTCATGGTATTATGCTATAAAATTTCAAACAGGAACAGTCAAAAAGAAAATTGACCTTTTCATGTAATACACATTGATATTTTTTCATAAAAATTAATCGGGATAACTTTTATGAAAACGGGGTGTATTGTACTGTGTCGGTGTGGGAAATTGCAGGGATATGTGCAGGAATATTTATAATACTCGTGATAATTCAAAAAATATCGGGTTCTCAAACGCCTGTCCGTTCGGTGATATTGTCAATGCTTGTCGGAATATTGGCTTTGATTGCCGTTGATCTTTGTTCATGCTTTACAAATGTGTATATTCCTGTAAGTCTGCTTTCGCTTGCTGTATCATCAGTGCTGGGGATACCCGGAGTGAGTACGCTTTTGATCCTGCAAATGATCTTATAACACTTGACACGGACAGCAAAATTTGTTATAGTTTTGTTTGAGAATTGAATATTTACCGAAAAAATGCGGTACGAAAGTTTATCATAAAACAAGTAGGTAATTGGGAATCCGGTGAAAGTCCGAAACAACCGTCATTACTGTAAAAGTCAGAATACTCCCGCATTTTCATTCAGGTAACGCAGTCTTGGACAAGGAAGAAGTGCAGCCGATCTTAACTGTATCAGAAAATTTTTTTGATATGGTCAGGTCAGTTGTACTTTCTTTGTGTTTAAAAAACAAGGAAAGTATTTTTTATGCTGAAAAAACGGAGCTTTGCCATGAATAAGGATGATAAAACTCAATATGCCATAACGCTTTTGAAAGGTAAATTTGATGAAGTCGGCAGACTTCCGAAAAAATCTGACTTTGACAGTGAAACCGTATGCTTCATCAAGCAAAAGCTCGGTGCATGGAACAGGGCTTTGGAAAGTGCAGGATTGAAGCAGCCGCCTGAAATTTCTGCAAAGGACAAGAGCCGCCTTAAACGTGAAAGACGCAGGAAGCTACTCAAACAACAGAAAAAAATGCTTTCCCGCAAAAATGAAATGGAGGAAAATTGAAACATGAAAAGGAAAATTTTATCTGCTGTAAGTGCAATGGCGGTATTTATGTCAATGATGCCTGTTTATGCAAGTGCGGTTGACGGTCGGAAAGTGAGAGTCATAGTTGAAAACAGCACTCTTTCACAGGAAAACGGTGCAGCTTGGAACGGAGTTTTATTTGACAACTTTGTTGATATAAGTGATGATGACAATGCACTGACAGCGTTTGCAAAGTCTATTGAACGAAACGGCTGTACACAGTCCGGTGCAGACATGGGATTTGTCAGCGAAATAAACGGACTCGGCTCTGAACAGGGCGGTGCATGGATGGCAACTCTCAATGACTGGTTCACAGACGAAGGCTTATCTGCATACACCGTTGAAAACGGTAAACTTTCTGACGGTGACGAGATTCACTTCATGTATACTATGAATTGGGGTGCAGATTTGGGCTATGACTGGATGTCAACTGATACTACTCTTTCGGAGATAAGATTCAATTACGGCACTCTCACACCCGAATTTGATCCGAATGTCACCGAATATACTCTTGAACTTTCCGAGGATACAATAACAGTTTTCCCGACAGCCTCAAGCAAGTCATTCCCCGTGAAGATATATAAGAATGAATATACAGCTGACAAGATTGGGACAGATATCAAAAGAAACTCTGAAATTTCCGTTTCCGACGGTGACAGCATAATTATCGGAGTGGCCAATAAAAATTGGATGAGTTACATACCTGACGGTGTTTCCGAAACGGTCTATAAAATAGGCATAAACAGAAAGGCTGATGAAATTTCAACTGAACCGTCACAGGAAGAAGAAATTTCCGAACAGCCTGTTGATGAAAATAAAATTACCATTGATGATTTGAGAAATAAATATTTCGTCAAAGACGCTGTATACGGCAATGAATGGGGTATGATAACTCTTGCAAAATTCGGCTTGCTCACTGATGAAGTAAAAGACAGCTATACAAAGAGCGTTAAAGAATATCTTGACAGTATCGGCACTGCTAAAATCAGCAATACCCGTTCAACATCTGTTTCGGGAGTGGCAATAGCACTTTCGGGAATAGATAAAAATATCTATGATTTTTACGGATATGATCTTTTAGAACCTCTGTCGGATATGGATTATGTGACAAATCAGGGCTTGAACGGTGCAATCTATGCCCTGATGGCATTTGATACAAATGCTTATTATTATATCCCGAAAGCAAAAGACGGTGTAAACCAAACTACCAGAGAAAAATTAATTGATGAAATTCTCAATGCACAGGGAGAAGACGGCGGATGGACTTTTGATGTCGGAAATAAATCCGATGCCGATATGACAGGTATGGCATTGCAGGCACTTTCTCCATACAAGGACAGGGAAAATGTAAAGTCAGCTGTTGAAAAAGCCCTGACATTCCTTTCCGAAAATCAGAAGGATAACGGCGGATATGTTTCATATGGTGCAGAGGACAGCGAAAGCTGTTCACAGGTTATTGCAGGTCTGTCCATGCTTGACATAGACATATTCAGCGATGAAAGATTTATCAAGAACGGAAATACTGTTTTTGATGCCTTGATGAGATACTATAAGGATGACGGCACATTTGCACACGCTGAAAACGGTGACGGCAACGCTATCTCAACCTCACAGGCATATTATGCGGTATCTGTAATGTACGAGAATAAAAACGGAAAGACAGACAAGCCTGTTTTTGAAGAAGCTGAAACGAGTGTATCAATTGAGCCGTCAAAGGAAAATTCCGTTGAATCTTCAAAAGAAATTTCCATTGAGCCGTCAAAGACAGTTTCACAGGCTTCATTAAATAATAATTCAAATAACACAGTTCCGACAGGCGATACACAGAATTTCATATTGATATTCGGTTCGGTAATTATTTCAGCGAGTGTAATATTTGTACTTGCACAAAAGAAAAAAGAGGATTAAAATAAATAAAAAAAGGCTGTTCATATCGGACAGCCTTTTGATGTATGAGGGGATAATGTGAAAAAGAAAATTATAGTAGCTGTTGTCATAGCTTTGGCATTGGGAGGAGCATTTTTCTTTGCTGAAAAACCGCCCGAAAAAGCTACGGAAAATCCTGTTGTTGAAAGCTCTGTGGATGAAGTATCGGAGGTTATTTCGGAAATATCCGTTGAAGAAAGCATTGTCGGTGAGACTTCGGAAATATCGGTTGAGGAAAGCATTGTCAGTGCTGTTTCAGAAGTATCTGTTGAAGAAATCACCGTCAGTGATGTTTCAGAAGTATTCGTTGAAGAAA
>CACXGJ010000211.1 GCA_902767125.1 uncultured Ruminococcus sp.
ATAGAACCAGCCACATACAGAAAAATCCATAAACCCTGATAAATACAGGGTTTACGGACTATTTTCATTCATTTTCTGTTATTCCCACTCGATTGTAGCAGGCGGTTTTGATGTTATATCATAGACTATTCTGTTGACATTGTTTACTTCGTTTATTATGCGGTTGGAGATCTTTTCAAGCACATCATATGGTACTCTTGCCCAGTCTGCTGTCATAAAGTCACTTGTTGTTACAGCTCTCAATGCTATTGTATTATCATATGTCCTACCATCACCCATTACTCCGACACTCTTTATGCCTGTCAAAACTGCAAAATACTGATTAACACTTCTGTCAAGTCCGTTATTTGCGAACTCCTCACGCATAATTGCATCAGCTTCCTTGAGTATATCCAGTTTTTCCTCTGTTATATCTCCCATGATTCTTATAGCAAGTCCGGGACCTGGGAACGGCTGTCTCCATACAAGAAATTCAGGTATGCCGAGTTCAATTCCCGCACGTCTTACCTCGTCTTTGAAAAGGTCACGAAGAGGTTCGATGATACCCTCAAAGCCGATATCTTCGGGAAGACCGCCGACATTATGATGGCTTTTGATAACGGCTGATTCACCGACACCGCTTTCGACTACATCGGGATAAATAGTACCCTGACAGAGATATTCGATTTTGCCGAGTTTATGGGATTCTTCCTCGAATACACGGATAAATTCCTCACCTATTATCTTGCGTTTCTTTTCGGGTTCAGTAACTCCTGCAAGCTTTGAAAGGAATCTGTCCTTTGCATTAACACGGATAAGATTCATATCAAACTGCTGTTTGAACACGCTTTCAACCTGATCACCCTCATCCTTTCGGAGAAGTCCGTGATCGACAAATATACAGGTAAGCTGTTTACCCACAGCCTTATGAACAAGAAGTGCCGCAACTGACGAGTCAACGCCGCCCGACAATGCACAAAGCACTTTTTTATCACCGATTTTTTCTTTAAGCTGCTTTATGGTATCTTTGACAAATGAACTCATCTGCCATTCCGCCTTACAGCAGCAGGCATTGTACAAGAAGTTTTTAAGATACAGCATACCCTCATTTGTATGCTGAACCTCGGGATGAAACTGAACAGCATAAAGATTTTTCTTGATATTTTCCATTGCTGCAACAGGACAATCCTTTGACATTGCCGTCACTTTGAAACCGTACGGTACTTCCGATATATAGTCGGTATGACTCATCCAGCAGACATTTTCATTTTTGGCGGCATGGAACAGAAGTGATGATGTATTAAATTCAACATCGGTCTTGCCATATTCTTTTATATCACTGCTTTTCACCTTTCCGCCGAGAGTCTGTGCCATCAGTTGGGCTCCATAGCATATCCCCAAGACAGGTATGCCTATATCAAAAACTTTCGGATCACATTTTGGAGCATTTTCATCATAGGTACTGTTTGGACCGCCTGTAAAAATAATACCTTTATAGCCCTGTTTTTTAATCTCCTCCGCAGTTATTTTATAGGACTTCAGCTCACAATATACATTACATTCACGGACACGTCTTGCTATGAGCTGACTGTACTGTCCGCCGAAATCCATTATAAGTATAGATTCGTTTTTTATATTCATAAAAAATTTTTCCTCCCGATTTAAGAAAACCGAAAATGGAAACCGAAAATTTTGTTCATTTTCGGATTCCATTTTTTATATTATATTTTTTTATTCAACTGTAACAGACTTTGCAAGGTTACGGGGGTTATCTATATCGCAGCCCTTGAAGGATGCAACATAGTATGCCAAAAGCTGCATCGGCACAACAGCAAGCGACGGAAGCATTATATCACACGTTTTGGGTATAAATATAATATTTTCCGTGATCTCATGCAGCTCATTTCGACCTTCACAGCCTATTGCAAGTACACTTGCACCTCTTGTCTGAACTTCCTTTACATTTGAGATGACCTTCTCATAAAGCTTCTCATAGGTGGCAAGGGCTATAACAAGTGTGCCGTCCTCAATAAGAGATATCGTTCCGTGCTTCAGCTCACCTGCCGCATATGCTTCGGAGTGTATATACGATATTTCCTTGAGCTTAAGAGAGCCTTCGAGCGAAAGGGCATAGTCTATATTTCTTCCTATAAAGAAGATATCCTTACATTCATAGTATTTTTCGGCAATATTCTTTATATCCTCTCTCATTTCGAGAATGGAGCTTATTTTTTCGGGAAGTGACTCAAATTCGGATACATAACGCTTATAATCCTTTTCGCTGATTTTTCCGAGTATATCACCAAAGTATACTGCCATAAGATATATTACTGCAAGTTGGGCACTGTATGCCTTTGTAGTAGCAACAGCTATTTCGGGACCTGCAAGGGTATATATGACACTGTCTGCTTCCGAGGCTATGGTACTGCCCACAACATTTACTATGGCTATCGCATGAGAACCGAGCTTTTGGGCTTCTTCCATAGCTTCCTTTGTATCGGCAGTCTCTCCCGACTGGCTTATTACTATTGTAAGAGTCTTTTCATCTATTATAGGCTCCCTGTATTTGAACTCCGATGCAACATCCACCTCAACAGGCTTTCTCAACATCTTTTCAAATATATATTTTGCAACGACTCCGACATGATATGCCGAACCGCAGGCTATTATATTGATTTTCTGAAAGTCCCTTATCTGTTCGGGAGTCAGCTTTATCTCATCGAGAACCACCCTGCCGTTTCTGATTCTTGGAAAGACGGTATCATGGACAGCCTTGGGCTGTTCCATTATTTCCTTCATCATGAAATGCTCGTAACCGCCTTTTTTGGCTGCATCTATATCCCATTCGATGACCTCGACAGACTTTTCTATATTATTTTTCTCCCTGTCGATAACAGAGATACTGTCACGCCTTATGATAGCTATCTCATCATTATCAAGACGATATATGTTCCTTGTCTTATCAAGTATTGCAGGAACATCCGAAGCAATATAATTTTCCTTTTCGCCTATGCCTATTATAAGCGGGCTGCCCTTTCGTACAGCTATTATCTCATCGGGGGCATCCATGCACATTATACCGAGAGCGTAAGAGCCTTTCAGCATTGATACGACCTTTATTACAGTATCTGTAAAGCTGCCGTCATAGTAAAATTCAAGAAGCTGTACAACGACCTCTGTATCGGTCTGTGAAGAAAAAGTAATGCCGTTTTTGAGAAGCTGCTGCTTCAGGGGCATATAATTTTCTATGATACCGTTATGGACAACTGCAAATTTACCTGAACGGCTCAAATGAGGATGAGCATTTTCCTTTGAAGGTCTGCCGTGAGTTGCCCAACGTGTATGACCTATCCCGACAGTTCCCTTGACATTATTGCCGTCATCTGTCATAGCCTTAAGCTCCTTGAGCTTGCCCTGTTCTTTTTTTACAATGAGTTTTTCGCCGTCATTTGTGCAAACTCCTGCCGAATCATATCCACGATATTGAAGTTTTTCCAGACCGCCTATCAAAAAGGGGGCTGCCTGTTCATAGCCTATATATCCCACTATTCCACACATTACGCCTTATCACTCCAAATCTTATCTGTAAATTATATCCTCACGCTTCGGTCCGTTTGATATCATCCTGAACGGTACACCCACTGCCTTTTCGGCAAATTCGATATACCTTCGGCAGTTTTCGGGAAGCTCCTCATATTTTCTTATGCCTCTTATATCGCATTTCCATCCGGGAAGAACCTCAAGTATCGGTTTTGCTCTCTTTAACTTGGTCGTTGACGGGAAATAGTCTATCCTCTGACCGTCAAGCTCATAGGCAACACATACAGGTATCTCATCAAGATATCCGAGTACATCAAGGACTGTGAATGCCACCTGTGTAGCACCCTGTACCTTACAGCCGTATCTTGTTGCGACAAGGTCAAGCCAGCCCATTCTTCTTGGTCTGCCTGTTGTTGCACCGTATTCACCGCCGTCACCGCCACGCTTACGAAGCTCCTCGGCTTCCTCGCCGAATATCTCGCTGACAAATTCACCTGCACCTACTGCACTTGAATATGCCTTTACGACTGTAATTATGTCCTTTATCTCATATGGAGGGATACCTCCTGCACCTACCGCACCATAGCCTGCTATGGTATTTGAAGACGTTACCATCGGATATATACCGAAATCCGTATCCTTAAGTGAACCGAGCTGACCTTCGAGCAATATATCCTTTCCTTCGACCACAGCGTCATGTACTATATCAAAGGTATTTGCAACATACGGTTCAAGTGCCTTTTTATATTCCATCAGCTTATCGAACATTTCATCGGCACTTATTTCCTCTTTATTATATATATTCTTTATAACGGCATTTTTTACCTCAAGTATCCTTGAAATTTTTTCCTTGAGGGAATCCATATCGTCATAAAGCTCATTTACCTGAAAGCCTATCTTTGAAAACTTATCGGAATAGAACGGAGCTATACCCGACTTTGTTGAGCCGAAGCTCTTTTTGCCGAGTCTTTCCTCCTCATAGCAGTCAAAGAGTATATGATATGGCATAACTATTTGAGCCCTGTCCGAGACAAGTATATTGGGTTTCGGGACACCTCTGTCGATAAGTGACTGTATTTCCTTCGTGAAATTTTCAACGCTCAATGCAACACCGTTGCCTATGATATTTGTGATATGACCGCTGAATACACCTGACGGAAGCTGATGAAGTGCGAACTTTCCGTAGTTGTTTATGATAGTATGACCTGCATTGCTGCCGCCCTGAAATCTTATTACCATGTCGGATTCCTGTGCGAGTACATCGGTAATTTTTCCTTTGCCTTCATCGCCCCAGTTTGCTCCAACTATCGCTCTGACCATTTTTTATCCTCCAATCTATATACAACGTCCAATCTGTCATTGCACATTGCCAATTGTCAATTATCCTACGGGGGCAACAAGGACACGTCCTGTGCCTCTGTATACATTTACAAAACCTTCACCCGATGCTGCCGAGCCTACAAGAGTTTTGGTTGTACGCTCAACGGTGAACTGAAGTGACTGTGACCATGCTATTGCCATGCTTCCGTCAATCTTCAGGGTATCGTTCTCAAGGTCGAATACAAACAGTTCCTCCGAAGGAACAGGACTTTCAAGCACTGCAACACCCTGACCATAGAGTGTGTTGTTGAACAGACCTTCACCGCCCAGAACTGCCGAAGAAACATTGCTTCTTGATGTGACCTTCATCTGAATGGAATCCGAGCAGGCAAGGAACAATCCGTCTTCAATGGTCATACCGCCGTTCCATGCTGCAAGGTCTTCGAGGAGTATATACTTGTATGTAGGCTCAAGGATAACTCTGCCTGTACCGAAATATTTCGGCTTGATGCCGCTTTCACCTGTAACACTGCCGCCTATCATTCCTCTGAAGAAGCCGCCTACGCCCTGCACATTGGTCGATACGTCAACATTTCCGGTTATCATCTGCATGGCACCTGCCTGAAGAAGAATACCCGTATTATTGAGGTCTGCCACCACCTGTCTTTTTCTTACTCCCATCTCACCCATGAAATATGCTGTTTGAGCCGATGCAGGGGTAACTGACAGATCCTTTGTATATTCTATTACAGAGAAGCATCCTCTCTGATTCACGACTTTCCTTGCAGGAGTCTGATTAAATATATTCATTCTTACCATGATTTAACACCACTTTTCTTACACATTTATTTCAGCCTTTTGAGTTGCTATATCCTCATACGGTAAAAGGGCAGGCTTCACCACTTCATTGAGGAAATCCTCGGTCTGCCTCGGTGAACGTCCCACATATTTTGACGGCTCAATTTTAGCTTTGAGTTCATCAAGCGTTACGAAAAATGCAGGATCATCAGCTATCTTTTCAAGCAGATCATTGCTTCCGCTCATCTTTACTTCCATAGAGTATGTTCTGATCTTTTCGTGAAGCTCCTGACGGTTTCCGCCTTTTTTTACGGCATCCATCATGATATTTTCCGTCATCATGAACGGAAGCTCATTCATAAGATGTGCCGTTATGACTTTATCATAGACTACAAGCCCGTCACTGACATTCATATAAAGATTGAGTATGGCATCAACCGCAAGGAATGCCTCGGGTATGCTCAAACGCTTGTTTGCGGAGTCATCAAGAGTTCTTTCAAACCACTGTGTAGCGGCTGTGATATATGGATTGAGAACGTCTATCATGACATATCTTGAAAGCGATGCCATTCTTTCACTTCTCATGGGATTTCTCTTATATGCCATTGCAGATGAGCCTATCTGATTTTTCTCAAAAGGCTCCTCTATTTCCTTGAGGTGCTGGAGAAGCCTTATGTCATTTGAAAACTTCGATGCACTCTGTGCTATTCCCGCAAGCACATTCAGCACACGGCTGTCCAGCTTTCTCGAATAGGTCTGTCCCGAAACCGCAAAGCACTCTTTATAGCCCATTTTTTCGGCAATAAGTCTGTCAATCTGCTTGCATTTCTCGTGGTCTCCCTCGAACAATTCAAGAAAACTTGCCTGTGTACCCGTCGTACCCTTACAGCCAAGTAATTTCATGCTTTTGATGATGTATTGTACATCTTCCAAATCCATGAGTAAGTCCTGTATCCAGAGAGTAGCTCTTTTTCCCACTGTTGTAGGCTGTGCAGGCTGAAAATGGGTAAATGCAAGCGTCGGGAGATTCTTGTACTTATCCGCAAATTCGGATAACAAACGGATAGTGCTGACGAGCTTTTTTTCGACAATCTTAAGAGCCTCTGTCATGATTATGACATCGGTGTTGTCACCGACATAGCATGATGTTGCACCGAGATGTATTATGCCTGCGGCTTTCGGACACTGCACGCCATAAGCATATACATGGGACATAACATCATGACGCACAAGCTTTTCTCTCTGTTCAGCCACTTCATAGTTGATGTCATCCGCATGAGCCTTCAATTCATCTATCTGTTCCTGTGTGACCTCAAGACCGAGTTCATTTTCAGCCTCGGCGAGTGCTATCCAAAGTTTTCTCCATGTTTTGAATTTCATATCGGGAGAAAAGATATATTTCATTTCTTTATCCGCATATCTTGATGAA
>CACXGJ010000212.1 GCA_902767125.1 uncultured Ruminococcus sp.
GATGGAAAAATATTTTGATGAGGCGGCAGGTGCAGGCATTACCACTGTTATAACAGGTCCCGGAAGTACAAATCCCATTGCAGGACAGCTTGCAGCAATAAAAACCTTTGGCAAAAGAATAGATAAAATGATAGTCAAAGCCCCTGTCGGAATAAAATTCGCTCTCGGTGAAAATCCCAAGGCTACCTTCAGCGACAAGGAGCAATCCCCTGTAACTCGCATGGCAACAGCAGCACTTATCCGTGAAGCCCTCAACAAAGCCCGAAAATATTATCAGGATAAGACAAACTATGAAAATGACAGGGAAAATTATGACTGTCCCGAATATGATATGAAATATGAATCGCTCATACCTCTGTTTAAAAAAGATATCCCTGCACATTTCCATGTACACCGTGCAGATGACATATTTACTGCAATAAGGATATGCAGGGAATTTGACTTGGACTGTGTTCTCGTACACGCAACCGATGCTTATCTGGTATGTGATGAATTGACCGAAGAAAATATTCTCGGCATACTTTCGGGACCTATACTGACAGACAGAAGCAAGCCCGAACTCAAAAATCTTTCTCCGAGATCAACAGGCATACTTGCCGCCAATAATATAAAAACGGCTGTAATAACAGACCACCCCGAAACGCCCATCCAATATCTTGTACTTTGTGCGGCAGTCGCCGTAAAGGAAGGAATGGACAGGACTGAGGCTTTAAAATCAATAACCTCTGTCCCTGCACAAATATGCGGCATATACGACAGAACAGGCTCTCTTGAGGCAGGCAAGGATGCAGATATTCTTCTGTACAGCGGTGATCCTTTGGATATTATGAACACTCCCGACAGTGTGATAATAAACGGAAAAATCATAAAATGATCTTCTTGTGATAATGTATAAAATTATAAACTAAAATTTTTACATAATTTTTTTGAAAACTATTCCATTTTTTTGTTAAATGTGTTATAATACAGGTGACCTGTAAAAAGGTCAAGCATACATTAAGGAGGCTCATTTTATGAAATACAATATTATAGGCAGAAAAGTAAATCTCAGGGATAATTTTAAAGAGCGTGTCAATAAAAAACTCGGCAAGTTTGAGAAAATTTTTGCAGATGATGCGGAAGCTACCGTAACAGTGACTGTTGAAAAAAATCGTCAGACAGTTGAGGTAACTATCCGTGACAACGGTATGACATACCGTGCCGAAAGCACCGCACTTGAAATGAATGATGCACTTGATGCAGTCGTTGATATACTCGGAGGACAGATAAGAAAAAATAAGACCAAGCTCAGCAAAAAACTCAGAGCAGAGTCCATTGAACAGTATTTTGCTGAATTTACGGGCGATGAAGAAGTCGTTGAAGATGAATACAATGTAGTAAGAACAAAGACCTTTACAGTGAAGCCCTTGAGCATTGAGGAGGCTATCCTTCAGATGAATATGATAGGACATGAATTTTTTATGTTCCTTAACAGTGCTACAAATCAGATATGCGTAGTCTATAGGCGTAAGAATAATACCTATGGACTTTTGGAGCCTGAATATTAATGCGTGAGCTTTTATAAAAAATAATTTGCCCCCTTGTGGATTTTTGCATGAGGGGGCATTTATTGTACAAAAAAACACTCATATATATTGCTATAATATGTCTATGAAAATTTTGGAGGTAATCTGTTTTATGGAAAATTTTATCAAACCACCTGTAGAAATAAGATATGCAGAGGAGCTTGAAGCACTCAAAGCCAATGATGACGGAAGAAAACCTGAAAATTGGCAGCTTTCGCCCAAAGCTGTAAGGACTTTTATATTAGGCTCGAACAAAGCATTGAAATACAACGGAAAGAGCATTGGTATCAAAAAGAAGTTTTTCGGGAATGACGCACTTGTCGAAAGATGTATAATAACACTTGCAGGCAGTCGTGGACTGATGCTGGTAGGTGAACCGGGTACTGCCAAGACAATGCTGTCGGAGCTGCTTTCGGCGGCTATCAGCGGAACAAGCACCAATACTGTTCAGGGAACAGCAGGCACAACAGAGGATATGATAAAATACAGTTGGAATTATGCTTTGCTATTGGCGAAAGGTCCTGTCAAGGAAGCATTGGTACCATCACCCTTGTATATCGGGATGACAAAGGGAATCATCACAAGATTTGAGGAAATAACACGTACACCTGCCGAAATTCAGGACAGTCTCATTTCAGTGATGAGTGATAAGGTGCTGAATATTCCCGAATTGGAGGAGGATGGTCTTGTATTTGCAAAGTCGGGATTCAATATAATCGGCACGGCTAATATCAGGGATAAAGGCGTTAATGAAATGTCGAGTGCGTTGAAAAGACGATTCAACTTTGAAACAGTCAATCCCGTTAAGGATGTAAGGCTTGAAAAGCAGATAATATTGAATGAAGTCGAGCAGAGTGCATTGGCAAATAATATAGAAATGCCGATAGATACAGATGTAGCGGAGCTTCTTGCAATAACGTATCATGAATTGAGAGAGGGTGTTTCCGAAAACGGCATGAAGATAGATAAGCCGTCGGCGGTAATGAGTACAGCCGAAGCAGTATCCGTATATTATCAGACACTTTCAAATGCGTGGTATTACGAGGAGAAAATAAATTTAGCCGAGCTGACACAGAATTTAAACAACGCTGTCTGCAAGGATACGAAGGATGACCTTGAAAGACTCAAAGC
>CACXGJ010000213.1 GCA_902767125.1 uncultured Ruminococcus sp.
AGGTTTGAGGGGTGTTAGGGTATTTTGTGTTGGTGATTTTCGGTTTGAAAGTATAGATTGACTAAAAATAACTCCACTCTCAACTCTCCACACTCCACTCTCAATCGCTCCACTCTCAAAAAATGGATTGATTTTTTCAGAGAATTGTTTTATAATATTGGTTTGTAAATGATTTTTATGGAGGAAAAAAAATTGCCTACTAACAGAGATTTGATTGAAAAAAGAAGAACGTTTGCCATTATATCGCACCCTGACGCAGGTAAAACAACTCTTACGGAGAAACTTTTGCTCTATACGGGAACTATTCAGACAGCAGGCTCTGTAAAGGGCAAAAAAAGCGATAAACACGCTGTTTCCGACTGGATGGAAATTGAAAAGCAGAGAGGTATCTCTGTTACATCTTCTGTAATGCAGTTCAATTACAACGGGTACTGTGTTAATATAATCGACACCCCCGGACATCAGGACTTCTCCGAAGATACATACAGGACTCTCATGGCAGCAGATTCCGCTGTCATGGTCATTGATGCTTCAAAGGGTGTTGAGGCTCAAACAAGAAAATTATTCAAGGTATGTTTATTAAGGGATATACCGATATTCACTTTCATAAACAAGATGGACAGAGAGGCTAAAAGCCCCTATGAACTCCTTGAAGATATTGAAGAAGTTTTGGGAATACACACCTGTCCAATGAACTGGCCTATCGGTTGCGGTAAGGAATTTAAAGGCGTATACGATTTCGCAAGCAAGGAGATTCTTGCATTCACCGCCAACAACGGTCAGAAAGAAGTTGAAATGCAGGAATTGAGGGCAGATGATCCCGAACTTGATGATAAAATAGGCGATACTCTTGCGGAGACTCTCCGTGATGATATAGAATTGCTGGAGGGGGCAGGCGATGAACTTGACTTGGATGCAGTCCGTCACGGAAAGCTCACTCCCGTATTCTTCGGTTCAGCTTTGACAAATTTCGGTGTAGAGCCGTTTTTGGCTGATTTTCTTAAGATGACGACACCGCCCTTGCCGAGAAAGACTGTTGAGGGAGATGTCGATCCGTTTGATGATAAATTTTCTGCATTTGTATTCAAGATACAGGCTAATATGAATAAAGCTCACCGTGACAGGATAGCATTCATGCGTATATGCTCGGGAAGATATGACAAGACGATGGAGGTCTATCATGTTCAGGGAGATAAAAAAATGCGTTTGTCACAGCCTCAACAGCTCATGGCTCAAGACAGGGAGGTCATTGATGAAGCCTATGCAGGCGATATCATAGGAGTATTTGATCCGGGCATTTTTTCGATAGGTGATACTGTTTGTTCACCGTCAAAGAAGGTCAGATTTGAGGGTATCCCGACCTTTGCCCCCGAGCATTTTGCAAGAGTCCGCATAAAGGACACTATGAAAAGAAAGCAGTTTGTGAAAGGTGTTTCTCAAATAGCACAGGAGGGTGCTATACAGATATTTCAGAATCTTGGCGGAGGAATGGAAGAAATAATCGTAGGAGTTGTAGGTGTACTTCAGTTTGAGGTTCTCGAATACAGAATGAAGAATGAGTACAATGTTGATATCATCCTCGAAAATATGCCTTATGAGCTTATACGCTGGATAGACAATGAAGACCTTGATCCAAAGGCTCTGAATCTCACATCAGATACAAAACGTATACAGGACCTGAAAGGAAAGCATTTATTGCTTTTTTCAAGCGAGTGGAATATCACATGGGCATTGGAGCATAATAAGGGACTTGTCTTGACGGACTTCAGCAAAAACTGATAAATGTGTATACAGAAATGCCCCATCAGCAGAAAATCGGCTGATGGGGTTTTGCATAAGCTGTTTATTTTTTTCGCAGAGCCTTTTTTGAAGCGGAACTTTTTTCATTTTTTCTTCCGATAATGAATGCACATATGAAGAAATATATTACAAGTGCTGTAAGACCGATGCAGTGTATAGCCTGCATAAATACATTGTCGGGGAATATCTGTCTGAATATGTAGTCAAGCAGAGTCCATATCCCCTCGAATAAAAACAGGAAAGCTGTCGGACGATAGGTCTTGTAGCTTCTCATTCTCGGAGTATACATGAAGGCTCCCATAGCTATGCAGAAAACACTTGATATAATAGCCAAAAGCATGATCATCTTCCTTTCAAAGAATTATTCGCATATAATGAGTTCCTGTGCATAGGGGAG
>CACXGJ010000214.1 GCA_902767125.1 uncultured Ruminococcus sp.
AAAATCGCATAACACCATCAACAGGTTAATCTCGTATAGCAAGCACTGCACATTGTACTACAAAGTGCGATTTTCAAAGAAAATCATTCGCTTGTTAGGGACACCCTAAGACCTGTTTTGAATCCGGCAAGCCAAAAAAACTGCGCACAGTTTTCACATAACCATTACAGTAAAAATCAATCATAAAAACACAAAACGAGCCTTGACACAGCTTCGCAATTTAAGCGAAAAAGTGCAAGGCTCTTATTTTGTTTTACAATAAATGTTTTACAATAAATGTTTTACAATAAATAAGACTTCAAAAAAGTGTTGGAAAAGTTGTGCGCATTAGACTGGGGGAATTGTGATTCGACAAAAAAGTTGCGGCGCAATGTGCATGGACGGACACTCCCGAAAATGCTAAAATTATAGATAAGATCGATCTACTTTTGACGCACAGGGAGGAACTTTCAACGGACAGAAATATCATCGAAGAACTCTACGACAGCGACCTGTTTCATCTCACAGAGCTTGAAACGGTCAGCGAGGAATACAAGTCTGTACTCGACAAGCTTATCAAAACGGAAGCCGAAATTATGCAGAGTTTTCCTCAATGCAGGAGCTTGTTTGAGGAATACCAGACGGAGAATATTGCCCTGCATAATCTCTCGAATCGCAATGAATTTATAGCAGGTTTTCGCACTGGAGCGCAGATAGTTTTGGAAATGTTGAAACCAATTAAGTGAGGTACAGATATGGCAACAATTAAGGCAATGGAAAGCGGCTCATACAAGTTTACGGTGTCGCTCGGGCGTGATGTGAACGGCAAGCAGATACGCCGAGTAATGACGTGGCAGCCCGAAAAGGATCGGCACTACGCACCTCGTCAGCTTGAAAAAGAGGTGCAAAGACAGGCTACGCTTTTCGAGGAAGCGTGCAGAAGCGGACAAGTCACAAAAGGCGGAAATATGCGGCTCGTCGATTTTATCCCCGAGTATTACGCCAACATAAAGAGTAGCGTTTCACCTACTACGATGAAGAAATATCAATACATAATCGAGAATATGATCGTGCCTGCACTCGGGCATTTTAAGCTCAAAGACATCAAGCCTATTCACATTCAGCGTTTTGTGAACGAGCTTACCGACTGTAATGTTATCGTGCAGAAAAGCAAGGACGGAACGGTGAAAACAGATGCGGAGAGAAAGCTGTCTCCTGCTACCGTTCAGAGGTATTACACTTGTCTGCGTTCAATAATGCACAATGCGTACAGCCTTGAACTTATTCCGTCCAATCCGTGTGATAAGGGTAAAATAAAACTGCCCTCGATCGGAGAGCAGACAACGGAGATTTACAATAAAGAGGAGCTTGCAGAAATGTTGGAAGCACTCAAAGGCGAGCCTTTGCAGTTCCGTGTGTTGATACATCTTGCGATGATAACGGGCTGCCGCAGAGGCGAGCTTGTTGCTCTCGAATGGTCCGATATAGACTTCGAGAAACGCACGATCTCGATACATAAGTCGGCGTATAAAATCAAAGGTGAGCCGACAAAGATAAAGGACACAAAGAGCCACAAATCACGCAAAGTAAAGATTCCTCAATATATGGCAGATATGCTTTTGCAGTTGAAAGACGAGCATACAAAACGCCGTCTCCGTCTCGGTACGGCATGGTGCGGTGCGGACTGGGTATTCATTCAAGATAACGGCGACATTATGTTTCCGACAAGTCCTACGCAGATGTTCGACAAATTTCTGAAACGCAAGGGCTTGCCGCACCGCAAATTTCACTCACTACGACACACTTCTGCGACGCTGTCTTTGATAAGCGGCGTTGACATTAAGACAGTCGGTGAACGTCTCGGGCACTCGCAGATGAAAACGACAAACCGCTATGTTCACGCTCTCGAAGAAGCTGATGAACGTGCGGCTGATATGCTTGGTGATCTTATTCAAGAACTCGAAAACAGAACGATGGACGATAAAAGAAAAGACGTATAAAATACTAAGGGCATACCGACAAGCAGCATCGGTATGCCCTGTTTTTGTCGATCGTATCATACTTGTGACAAACTATCAACAAATGAGTAGTATTCAAATAATAGGTAGTTGACTTTTGTGCTACATAATGCTATAATATGTAGCACGAAAGTAAGGTGAGCGAACAATGACAAAAGCCGAATTGCTAAACGATCTATCCGAAAAAAACAACGGTATTCTCAAAGTCGCCGATGCGGTGCAGCTTGGCATTTCAAAAACATATTTTTTGGAATATATCGAGAAAAACAATTACGAAAAGATCTCGCACGGAATTTATCTCTCACCCGATGCGTGGGAGGACGGAATGTATCTCTTGCAGCTTCGTGTTCCGAAGATCATTTTCTCGCACGATACAGCGTTGTATTTGCTTGGTTTAATTGACCGTGAGCCGCTTGTATACGATGCAACGGTATGCAGAGGATATAACACCTCGAAGCTAAAAAAAGCCGGTGTGAAGGCTCACAGCGTCAGTAAAGAGCATTATAAGATCGGCATTACAGGGCTGAAAACGCCAATGGGCAACACGGTAAACGCATACAACGCCGAGCGGACGATTTGCGATATTTTGAAGCTGCATAGTATGGTTGAGACCCAAGACAGGCAGACGGCAATCAAGGAATATGTGCGCCGAAAAGACAGAGATATTCCATTGCTGACGGAATACGCAAAGATTTTCCGAGTGGACAAAACGCTTCAAAAATATCTGGAGGTGCTGTTGTGATAAAGACGGCAAGACAGCTGAAAGACCTCGTGCGAAATCGCTCAAAGGGTAACAGCGCACAGGCTCAAATCATCATCAGAAACTATATTATGGAGCGGTTCTTGGAGCGTGTATCTCTTTCAAAATATCACAGCAATTTCATATTCAAGGGCGGACTGATGGTATCTTCAATTGTTGGCTTGGATAATCGCTCGACAATGGATATTGACACGACCTTGAAGAATATTAATCTTTCGGAAAGCGACGTCGAGCGAAAGGTTGTGAGGCAAGGGAAAACGCCAGATAGATTATTAAAAATAGCCTCCTTGTAGTGAAAAAATATGTAAAATTAAAAAACGGGTGTATAGCGGTACCGAAATAAAAACGGTACCGCTTTTGTATGTGAAAAATTAGTGGGGTACGGATTTTGATATGAGTTGTAGGGATAAAAAATGAACGTATTTATAGAGTGCCGCAGGATAAAATTGAATATGCCTTGTTGCTTCATCAACAGGGTAATCGAAGTATAAAATATATCTGTGAAAAGGCGAATACGGTATATTATAAAAAGATGTGATAACTTCATATATCATGCAATAAACAATATTGTTTTTTCAGATTTAATATGTTATAATAAATGCAATTAAAGCAATAATATGGGTTTGATTGATATAACTAATTCATTTTAATATATTAAAATGCGTTAAATTTATTTAACTAACACATAATATGTGTTAAATGATATGATTATATTTTTTGAAAATGATAATATGGAGGAACATAATATGAATATTGGTTTGAAAGAAAATATGACAGTAGAATTTAAGAGCGATAAAAATAAACTTTCGGATTCTGATTTGGTTGATTCGGTTGTAGCCTTTGCCAATACAGACGGCGGTGACCTGTATTTAGGGATTGAAGATGACGGAGAAATAACAGGGGTTCATAAAGCCCACAGAGATACTACACAATTAGCGGCATATATCGCAAATAAGACTGTACCTCCGATTTCCGTTATAGTTGAAAAATGTAATAATGATTATATCAAAATTTCTGTACCAAAGAGCAGGAGCATTGTTGCGTCATCTGTCGGAAAGATTCAGCGAAGAAGGCTGAAAACAGACGGAACACCTGAAAATGTGCCTATGTATCCGCATGAAATAACTTCAAGACTGTCTGATTTAAGTCTCCTTGATTTTTCGGGATTGTGCGTTCCCGATTCAAGTTACAGCGACCTCGATAAATTGGAGAGAGAAAGATTAAGAAGTATCATTCGACGCAATACACGGGCAGAACAAAATCTTTTGGAGCTTGATGATGAAGAATTGGACAAGGCACTGCGTTTGGCTGTTGAACAAAACGGTCAGATGATTCCCACATACTGCGGTATGATATTGATTGGCAAGGAAGAATCTATAAAAAGATGTGTTCCAACATCAGCGGCAGCATTTCAGGTTATGAAAGCGTCAAACATTGTTATGAATGAGTCATTTTCCGGCTCATTGTTAAAATCTATTGAAACGATAGAAACATACATGGATGCACGAAACTCATCTTCGGAAATTGAATATGGTTTATTCAGGATAACCGTATTTGACTTTGATAAAAGAGCTTTTCGTGAGGCACTTGTAAACGCCTTTTGTCACAGAGATTATACCATGTTGGGACAAGTACGTGTTCTGTTGGACGACGATGGACTTACTATCAGTAATCCGGGTGGATTTATTGAGGGAGTATCATTGAATAATCTTTTGACGGTTGAGCCTCACGGACGTAATACTGCTCTTGCAGACGCACTGAAAAGAATAGGACTTGCCGAAAGAACGGGCAGAGGAATTGATAGGATATTTGAGGGTTCTTTGTTATATGGAAAACCGCTTCCGGATTATTCCGAATCAAATTCCGTGTGTGTAAAGCTTTTTATTCCCAAAAGTCTGCCCGACCGTTCATTTACGAAACTTATTTCAGATGAACAAAGCAGAACGGGAGAGCCGTTCCCCGTTAATTCATTGTTAGTTTTGAATGAACTGAAAAGAAATCGTCGAATGACGGTTGCGGAGTTATCCGATAATATCCATATCAGTGAAACGAAAGTCAGAACAACAGTTGAACGCCTTGTTGAATCAGGTATTATAGAAGCAAGAGGAACGGGTAAGGGGAGATATTACAATTTCAGTGCCAAGTTGTATAAAGAATCCGACAATGTGAGTGGATATGTAAGACAAACGGGTATTGATGAAATACGCTATCCTGAGATGATAATGAAATATATTGAGGCGAATGACGGAAAAATAACTAGAGGAGAGGCTGCTCAGCTTTTAAGGGTGAATGTACAGCAGGCGTATTCGCTTCTTAAAAAAATGACGCAAGACGGAAAATTGATTGTAGTTGGCAGAGGGCGATACACCTATTACTGCAAAAAGTGATAGGATAAAGGAAAAGTTTTTTGCTGACTAACGTATAATAAGCTGTTATGGGTTGAAATTTTAGCCTGTTTATGTGATGGAATAAGGACGAGGTTGTCAGTTCAAGTTTGATTATCAGCTCCGTGAAAATACAGTAAGCAAGGGACTTTCAGAGAATGAGAGTCCCTTGTTTTTTATTGAAAAAAATATTATGCTTTTGCACGAAAAATTAACTTTCCTATCGTTATATAGTTGAAAGGAGGTTTTCGCTTGGAAAACGAACTCGTCGACGAAAAAGAACAAAATTCATTAATAGAAAAGGCTATCCGTGAAAATGCAGACATGATATACAGGATAGCATATCAGAATACAGGAAGTCATCATGATGCAGAAGATATCCTTCAGGAAGTCAGTGTTGCACTTGTAACCAAAAATGCTCCCCTAAAAGACGAAGAATATCTCAAAAGATGGATCGTCAGAGTGACTGTAAACAAATGCCATGACCTGTACAGGCACAAAAAGCGTACTTACACAGAACCACTTGATGATTACATAAACACACCCTCTCAACAGGAAAATAAGATTCTTGAAGAAATATTGCATCTGCCTGAAAAATACAGGACTGTAATATATTTATACTACTATGAAAATTTCACTTTGCAGGATATTGCAGATACACTTCAAAAAAGCATAAACACTGTCAGTTCAGATT
>CACXGJ010000215.1 GCA_902767125.1 uncultured Ruminococcus sp.
AAAAGGAAAATTGAATATCAAAAGGGATTTTATAATATTGTCTGATGCGGGCAGGATAGCCATATATGCTTTGACGATAGGTTCTGATGAACCTTTGAACAGAACAACCGCATAAGCCGGATATACAATAAAATAGTTTATTGCAACGCTGAATGCCGCCATAGCCAAAGCACCTATGATGCAGGCAAGGAGAGCGGTTTTCTTTGTTTTATTGTGTTTATATATTATTCCGGCAGTAAATGCAAAAACAGCTCCCATAAGGAAATTTGCCAATTCACCTATACCTGCAGAATTTCCGAAAGGAAGGTGAATAAGATTTTTCAAAAGACAGATAATAACTCCGTATAAAGGACTTATGACAAAAGCCCCTATAAGTTCGGGAATGTCAGAGAAATCAAGTTTGATAAATGGCGGCATGATTGGTATAGGGAACTCAATATACTGCAAAACAACGGCAACGGCTGTAAGCATAGCAGTAATTGCGATTTTAGTGGTATTGCTTTTGTTTCTTGATAATTGATTTGTCATAAAAAGACCTCCAAAAAAGATAATAATTGATTTTGGCTGTCATCAAAAAAAGCCCATGCAAAAGCAAGGGCATGATATATACACATGAATGTATAGGAATATCTTCTTTCATCCGGACTATTACCGTCGGCATCGGAATTTCACCGATTCAGCAGAAAAAACTGTTAGTGGGCTTTGACCACCGGTGGGGACTCACACCCCGCCCTGAAGACAGCACAATATTTGGTTTGACTGTATTATAGCACTTGATATATTATATGTCAAGCATTATTTTCGATTAACGGTCAGCAATTATATTTCGGGTTGATTTTATATAAAATGTGTTGTATAATTTCATTGTCATATAATTTTTGGGGGAATGAAGAAATGAAATTGTTTGAGAAAATGATAGAGAAAGATGATATATTTGAAGGAAAGATCATCCATGTGACGCTTGAAAAAGCAGAGATGCCTGACGGTACAACGGCAATGCGTGAGGTGGTGGGACATCCCGGCGGAGTATGTGTTGCGGCATTGACCGAGGATAATGAGCTGATGTTTGTAAGACAGTTCCGTTATCCGTATAAGGAGGTTCTGCTCGAATTGCCCGCAGGAAAGCTCGAAAAGGGACAAAGTCCTCTTGAAAACGGCAAAAGAGAGCTTTTGGAGGAAACGGGAGCGATAGGAAAGGAATATATGACATTGGGGCAGGTATATCCGACACCCGGATACTGTGGAGAGATAATACATCTTTACTTTTGTAAGATAGATAGATTTGAGCAGCAGAAATTGGATGAAGATGAATTTCTTAATGTTGAGAGGATACCGTTGGATAAGGCTGTTGAAATGGTGCTGAATAATGAGATAGCGGATGCCAAGACGCAGATAGCAGTATTAAAGACAGCTATGCTTTTTAATAGACTGACAGGCAAAGACGGTGGCATTTTATGATAAACCCGATAGTTATAATAATAACGATATCCATAATATTGTCGGTTGTGGTGATATATGTTATAAATAAGCCGAAAAGACCGATAATAACAGGAACAGTTATCTTTGTACTGATATGCTATGTTATGATAACATTTGCTTTGGACAGTGCCATAAACGGAATGACCGCAAATGAAAATCTGAACAGCTTTATTTCTTTTCTTGTGATGAGCGATTCGCCGAGCTATGAGGAATTGTCGGATTCCTTTAAGACGTTTATGACAATAGATATATCGCTGATAATAGTTGCATTGTTGTCATTTTTTGGAGAGATAATGCTTATATTAAGGAAGGATTATCAGAAGTGATGAAGGATATTGGAGTATATGTGCATATTCCGTTTTGCAGGAGAAAATGTCCTTACTGTGATTTTTATTCAGTGGAATTTTCGGAAGAAAAAGCGGATATATATACAGAAAAGCTGTGTCAGGGGATAGAGATGTTCGGAGACAGGCTCAAAAGGAAGGCTGATACACTGTATTTTGGAGGCGGCACACCAAGTATAATGGGAGCGGACAGGATATGCAGAATGACCGAAGTAGTGAAAAAGGCATTTCATCTTGCGGAAAATGCAGAGATAACAGTTGAAGTCAATCCCGAAAAGCAGGATATAAATTTTGAAAAGATGCGTTGTGCAGGCGTGAACCGTATTTCAGTAGGATTGCAGTCGGCAAATGATAAAGAGTTGAAGCTTCTGGGAAGACTGCATAATGTTTCACAGGCAGAAAAGTGTATAGATAGAGCTAAAGTAGCAGGCTTTGATAATATATCACTTGATCTGATGATAGCGACACCGATGCAGACGATGGAAAGCCTGAAAAGATCAATAGAATTTTGTGCAAAAAGAAATGTACAGCATATATCGGCATATATCCTGAAAGTAGAAGAAAATACGCCTTATTACAGAATGCGTGACAGTCTGGATATATGTGATGATGACGAGCAGGCAGAGATGTATTTGTATGCTGTTGAAAGGCTTGAGGAATACGGATATAAACAGTATGAGATATCGAATTTTTGTCGTAAGGGCTATGAGAGCAGGCATAACCTGAAATATTGGCATGATGAAGAATACATAGGCATAGGTGCATCAGCACATTCCTTTATTGACGGAAGGAGATTTTTTTTCGGACGTTCATTTGAAGATTTTTACTCCATGAAAATCGAAGATGACGGTGAAGGCGGAGGTATTGAAGAATATATCATGCTTGCCATGAGATTGTCCGAGGGATTGAGGAATGATCTTTTCAAAGAGAGATTTGGGATGGATATTCCCGAGAGGTATATATATAATGCAAAGAGATTTGTAAAAGCGGGCTTGCTGTATGTTGATAGCACAGGCATCAGATTGACACCTGAAGGCTTTCTTTTATCGAATCACATAATTTCCGAGATATTGGAGTAAACAAAAAACGGGCTGTTTCTGATAACAGCCCGTTTTTTCTGTGGATCGTTTACTTCATATACAAATAATTACCAGTTTACATAAACATCAAGGGTTATATTGTCACCGCATCCGCAGTCATAGACCTTGCCGTCCTTGCCAAAGGGAGTTGAAACGACAGTGCCTTT
>CACXGJ010000216.1 GCA_902767125.1 uncultured Ruminococcus sp.
CGTGATTTCCGTCACAGAATAATATCCTGTACGGCTTGTCACAAAGCCATTTCAGCCAATACTTTTCTGTCGGACTGTTATCCCATATACCGCCGAAATCTCCGCATATTATCACCGTATCATTTTCATTTGCACCAAAAAATTTATTTTTGAATCTTTTAAATTCTCCGTGAGTATCTCCCGTTACATATATCATAATAACCTCACTCCCATTTTACTGTGCAGGCAATACTTCATCCGAAAACAGCAAATACAATTCAGGTGTACTCAAATTACCGTCGGGATCTATCCTGTTCGTCACTTCATAATCGCTTACAGCCTTTGCTGTCACCTCTCCGTAATAGCCTGTTATTTCATCATTCTTGAAATAACCGAGGTCTTTCAGTCTTCTCTGCACTATCTTTACATTTTCATTTTCGTCACCCAAGTAAAATCTCATTCCTGCAGTTATGTTCAATGAATCATCAGCTACTACAACTATTGAAGACTGTTCAGGCTCTGATGATTCTTCTATTTTAGATGATTCCTCTGACGATTCTTCTATTTCAGATGATTCCTCTGACGATTCCTCTATTTCAGATGATTCCTCTGACGATTCTTCTATTTCGGATGATTCTTCTGACGATTCTTCTATTTCGGATGATTCTTCTGACGATTCTTCTATTTTGGATGATTCTTCTGACGATTCTTCTATTTCGGATGATTCCTCTGACGATTCTTCTATTTCAGACAATTCTTCTGACGATTCCTTGGATTTCTTTGAAGATTCTTCTGACGGATTGCCCGAAATTTCGGGATACATCGTTTCTATAATAATGGAAAGTACCTGTGTTATACTGTTGCCCTGTCGGTTGAACAGGCTCTTATCTATCTCGTAGACTCTGTTTTCCTTGACAGCCTTGAGATTTTTGAACATTTCGCTCTTTGCAAGCTTTTCCTTAATTCCCGTATCACAGAATATATATTGAGGATTTGAAAGAACTATCTTTTGGAATATATCACTGTCCTCGACTCCGCATACATTGACTGCATTTGCATACTCAAACAGCTTTCCTCCGAAGCTGTCGTTGTATGCGACATTGCCGTCTGTGTCATATATATAGCAGGCTGTCACGACAACCTTTTTTTCGGGAATTATCCTTTGAAGTTCTTCCATCGTATTTATAACCGATTCCGATTTTTTTATCCCCTTTGACCTTCCCGAATTATCTCCGCCCGCTACCGTACAGATACTTTCATACAGCACCTTCAGTTCATCATTGTTTTTTGCCTGTATCATATTCAGCACATTTATATCTTCTTCTTCAAGCTTTTTCTTGACATCTTTCGACAAGCCCTTATCAGCGAATACGACATCAGGCTTTACGGACAATATTTTATTTACATCAGGCTTATTTTCCTGACCGACTGTTTTTACATCCTCGATTTCTTCCTGTGTACATTCGTTTGAACGGGCTTTTATACGGTCTGCATATCCGCAGGCTATAAGTATATCCGCTACGGAATCATCAAGACATACAATACTTTTAGGCTGCTTGTCAAAGGTATATCCTGCCACATTTACGGGATATTCCCCGTTACTGCTCTTATATGAACAGCTTCCCAAACCAAGTATCATCAACGCACTAATTATCACTGCCGTTATTCTTTTCATTTTCACTTTTCTCTCTTTCCTTTTTTAAAAAAATATTCACTCTATCGAAAGCTGTCTTATGAACTGTTTAGCCACTCTCGGTGAACGACCGCCCTTTTGGATAGCCCACTTTTCAGCCTTTGCACAAAGCTCATCTGTATCCATCTCAATATCAGACTCCTCTGCAAGACTCCTTACGATTTCAAGATACTGTTCCTTGTCGGGCTTTGAAAAATTGACTGTTATCCCGAACCTGTCAGATAATGACATCATTTCCTGAATAGTATCATTACGGTGCATATCATCTCCGTCACGGTCAGAAAATGTTTCTTTGATGATATGCCTTCTGTTTGAGGTCGCATATATGAGAGTATTTTCAGGTCTTGCGGCAAGACTTCCCTCCAATACCGCTTTTAACTCTGCATAGCTCTTATCCTCTCCCGAAAATGACAGGTCATCTATGAATATAACGAATCTGAACGGCAGGGAAGCTATCTTATCAACAAGAAGCGGAAATTCCGATAATCTTTCCTTCGGCATTTCGACCATCCTCAAACCATCCTTGCAGTATTCGTTCAATATTGCTTTGACAGTAGAGGATTTTCCCGTTCCCCTGTCACCGTACAGAAGACAGTTATTGCTTTCTATTCCCTTCAGGAAAGCAACGGTATTATTCACAACTATCCCTCTCGGAGTATCATAGCCCTTGAGCGAGGACAGCCTTATACTGTCGGGATGTATGACAGGCTGTATATCACGCTCACGCCATATAAATGCCTTGTATCTTGCGAATATTCCACAGCCGTTCTTCAAATAAAACTCTGCAAGGCGTTCCATTGTTTTATCCTCATCCGAAAATTCACTGACAGGCTGACCGCATTTCCATCTCGGAAGATTTTCGGCTTCCAAGCCAAGCTCATCCCGATACTTATATTCGTCTAAAATAATTTCAGGAGAAAGACTGCTCAATTTCCTTATGGCACCGATATCCTTTCTTACCGCATCCAGAACCGTTGACGGAAGCCTTCCCTGTTCTCCTGCGGCTGATGCTCTCGAAAAGGCATTTTCATCAAACAGAACTGTTTCCGTAATACATTTGGCGAGGTTATCGGAACAGCCCTTGTCACACAGCACCGAAAAAAACTCTCCCCATGCTCTGCAAAATTCAAATATATCCTTGTCAAATGCCAAAAGCAGTTTATAATAAGCCTTTACAACAGTCCTGTTCAATATTCCCCTGTATATCGAAAGTGAGGACATCAATAACAGTGCCTCTTTTGTACGATCCATAAAAAATACACTTCCCGATTTATAGAATTTTACTTATATATTTTACTATGAAAAGCCCTTTCCGTCAATTAATTTTGTTTACCTAAATTTAACAAAATTGAATGGATTTTGCATAACTTTTATGATAAAATTATTATTCGGAGTGGAGCGTGGAAAAAATGAAACATCAGTCGATAAAAAAATTTCTGAAAAAATCAGAGCCTCACAGAATTTTCAAAAACAATCTTCTTTCGGAAAAAAGTATCATGCTGTGGCGTATAAGAGCCACCATCATTCTGATATCATATTCCTTCATTGACGGGGGATTATTTGTATTCTTCCCGTTTTGGTCAGTGGTTTTCGGAATATTCGGATTATCCGCATATATCATTGCCATAAAATTATATTTTCCGTTATTGTACAAACATTGCGGTTATTTCTTTGAAAACGATATCGTTTCGATAAACAGCGGTGTATTCATATACCACGAATCAAAAATACAGATATCAAAGATACAGTACTGTATCATATCACAGGGACCTGTACAGAGAATATTCGGACTCTGTTCATTGAGGCTCCTTATGGCAGGCTCCTCCGAAAGTGTCAGTCAGATAACACTTATAAATGCCTATCGCCTGAAAAACTATATTGAAAACAGAAAACAAGGTGAACCAAATGGAGAAAAGAAAGTATAAAAAAACTCATCCTTTTTCGATCATCAAAAAACTGAAAATATCCGTTGTGCTTGTCTTGATATCCGTAATACAGCAATTTTTATACCGTCCGAGAGATATTTTTGAATATGTTGCGACACTCGGCTTCAATGCTCTCTATGCCTTTGCAATAATCTCATACGCTGTCTATTCATACAGCTGTTACAGATACAGGCTTATCGAGGACGGCATTCAGATAAAGGACGGTCTCTTTATCAAAAGACGATTCACTGTCCCATATTCCAAGATACAGACCATTGTTTTTAATTTTGATGCCTCTGCTGCAATTTTCGGTGCTGTAAAGGTATGCTTCGACACCCCGGCAGGCTTGAGCAAACAATATGATATTTCAGCCTATTTCTCAAAGAAAAATACCAATATCATCCTAATGAAAATACATGAGCTGAATCCCGAAATTTCATGTGTAAGAGCCAATTTTGTAAATACGCTTCTGATGTGTGCATTTTGGGCCAATCCCGCAACGGGCTTCCTTTTCATATCACCCGTCATCTCAAGACTCGGCAACATTGCAGGAAATGAGCTTGCCAATAATATTTTCCGTACACAGTCCGATTTCCGTTTGAGACTTATTGCACTGAACATTCCTCCTGCAACTGCAGGTGCAGCAAGTATTCTATTGGTCGGCTGGGCTTTTTCAATGCTCGTATGCTTCATGCGATACGCAAGATTCAAAACATATAATCAGGGCGAATATATAGTCATCTCAAAGGGATTTGTCAATCAGAACATATCATTCATAAAAAGAAGCGGCATTTCAGCCGTTACAGTCGAACAGAGCTTTTTGATGCACCTTATGGGACTGTACACGGCAGGCATAGTTACCATCGGTTCGGGAAAGCTCAAAGGCGATAAAAGCATTATTCTTGCACCGCAAGCCAAAAAAGATTTCTTTCAGGCTCTTAATAAGCTTTTAAAGATATCACGCAAAGAAAAGAAAAGTGTATATACTGCCAAAAATACTCTCCCATCATATTTGTACTTCCCGTTTTTTGTAACATCCATAACAGTGCTTGTCATAATGCTGGCTGACAATTTCAGTGTTATAAACGATCTTTTCAAGGCTCTCCTTTTATTCCTGCTTGCACCTTTATTCTGGTGGATGCTTTTCAGAATATTCTCCCACCGATATGCACATCTCGGTATAAGCTCTAAATATATCATAATATGCGGTTTCAGCAGACTTACACTCAAAACATATTACATTCCCTTTGACAAGATACAGTCTGTTGAGGTAACACAGAGCATCCCTCAAAGATTTGCGGATACCTGCAGCGTGACAGTATATCTGTACTTTGAAAACAAAAAATCCCATACTGTCAAGCATCTTCCAAAAGATAAGGTAGATGAGCTTCTTAATGAACGTAAGCTGAAAAACAAGATAAATCAAAAATGAGGAGCGAGAAATAAAAACATTTCTCACTCCTCTATTATCATTCCTTGATCAGTTCGAGTTTTCAGGTCCCTGACTTATGCTTATAACGATCTTTGAGCCGTATGATGCCATATCACCTGCATTATAGTTCTCATAACCGATTACCTTTCCCTCTTCGACCGTATCGCTTGCAACATAAACACCCGATGCAATAAAGCCCTGTTTGCCGAGTGCTTCGACAGCCGCTTCAAGCGACTGTCCGCTTATTGCAGGAAGCTCACGCTTCTGGGAACCCTTGCTGACAGTGACAACTATGATGACACCCTTTTCAGCACTCATTCCCTCAACGGGACTCTGCTTTACAATAGTGCCTTCCTCCTGCTCACTGAACATTTCTTCATTTGCCTTGACTATCTTATATTCGGAATCCTCATTCTGCATAGCTATTATATCATCATATTTCTGACCTATCAGGTTAGGTATCCTCATAAGATACGGATTGACATTTGAATCCTCATCAACAGAGGTCTCGACTTCATTGTTTCCGAATATTTTCTGGAAGGCATCCGGATTTGTCTGTATCCAGTATGTGCCTACCACGAGAAGTATTAGCATTATTGCAAGAACTCCGAGTATTCCCCATACATAACCGGGGATACCCTCTTTCTTTTTCGGGACATATCTTTGAACTGTCTGTGTCTGTATTTCCTTTCTGCTGGCTTCATTCTGTATAGCCTTTACCGCAGGGGCTGAAGAAAGCTCTGTACGAAGCTCCTCAAAGGTTTTTGTTCTGTCTTTTTTATCGACCTGAAGTCCCTTTGACAATGCCTGAACTATATGGGGAGGCAGCTTTTTGTAAACAGCGGTTGAGATGGACAGCTTTCCGTCAGGCTTGCGTTCACTGCCCTTTTCGGGAAGGCTTCCCGTAAGGGTATAGAAAAGAGTCGCTGTCAGTCCGTAAACATCGGTAGATTCATCAAGAATACCGTTTTCCCTGTACTGTTCGGGGGCTGCACAGCCGTCCATAAGCTCGGATTCAAGAAATCCTCCTGTTTTTCTCATCTCGCCTATCACAAAGCCTTTAAGTCTGATCTTGCCGTCTGTGGTGACTACAAGGTTTGAGGGAGAAATACCGTAATGACCTGTTTCAGCTTCATGGAGTGATGAAAGTGCAGATACCAATGGCATGAACAGTGGTCTTGCCGTATTCCATTCAAGGCTTCCGCCACGCTTTTTCAGATATTCCTCGAATGATATATATTCATATGCTTCCTCGACAGTATATGATGTGTTGTTTTCGCTGAAAATATCGAATATCGGAGTTATCGCCTTTACATCTCTGAATCGTGCTATATTCCTGTAATATTTCAGAAATTCCTGATGAAGCTCATCATATCTCTTTTCATAGTCATTTCTGACGATTATGCTGTTCTTTCCTTTTACTCTGCCGGCTATTCCCGCAGGCATGAACTCATTGATTATAACAGCCGAGTGCATGGTATTGCTGTAGCCCATATATTTGACTCCCTCTGCACTGCTCGATATTTTTTTTCCGACAATATAGTTTTCATTCTGTAATTTTGTCCCCAACGGGAGATGCGGAAGTGACTGTTCTGTATCTTTATCAAAACCGCAGTACGGACATATTTTTTCACCGTTATTTTCTTTCATGCAGCCGAAGCACAGTTGTGACATATTATAATACCGCCATTCTCCGTACTAAAAAATTTTTTATATGACAGGGCAGTACGGCACCCACAATTTTTTCAATATAACATATACTCTAAAGCATTATATCATAAACCAAATGCAAATTGCAAGTTTTTATCCATGAATGTTGCAAGTAATTACAAAATTGTAAAAAAAATATATCCGATTCCGATTTTTATATCTCAAAACGGAAAATTTTTTATTAAATGAAAGTTTTTGTTGACAGAATAGTATGTTTTGGAGTATAATTCTATGGTGCAAGGTTATATCTTGAATACTATTAAAGAGGGTTTTAGCAAGC
>CACXGJ010000217.1 GCA_902767125.1 uncultured Ruminococcus sp.
GAAATGTCCCTCGCCTGCAACGGGCTGTGCATACTCAAAGAAAAATCTCAATGCTGAATCTTCCCTGCCACAGTTGCTTTTGAGAATCGACATCTTATACGAGAAATCGCCGTCTGCAAATTCAAGTATGCCTGAAATCCTCGGTGTAAAGTTCGGCGGGTCAGGCTCAAATGTACGGGTTCTCAATGCTTCCTCAAAGGTCTTTCCCTCAAGAATGAAATCCCTTGCGGTATCAGTCTGATCACCGTTTGTAACGATAGTCGCATTGTCAAGAGTTCTTACAGGAGCATAGATTATCAATGACGGGTCAACCAATTTTGACGGATCAAACGCCTGTGTTTTAAGGTCTTTACCCTCTTTGACAAATACTCTGTTACGGCTGTTTTCGCTTCTGCCCATGATGAAATATCCTATAACAGCTTTTTTTCCGTCGGCACTCTTGCCGATGATAATTCCTCTGCCGGGATAGGTCGTTGAGGAAATTTCCTTTTTCAAATCTACCATAATAACATTACCTCACATATACTTTATTGTCTTTGACTTCGAGCCTGTCATCACAGAACAATGCTACTGCCTGGGGCAATATCTTCCATTCAGCCTGTTCCATGACTCTTTTCTGTAAAATTTCAGGTGTATCGTCATCATGCACCTCAACGGCTTTTTGAAGAATGATAGGTCCTCCGTCACACACTTCCGTTACAAAATGCACCGTTGCACCTGTCAATTTAACACCCTTTGCAAGAGCTTCCTCATGCACCCTCAAGCCATAATAGCCTTTACCGCAAAATGACGGTATCAATGCAGGATGTACATTCATCATCTTATTTGGCATAGCCTTTGTCACGAGTTCATCAAGAATTGTCATAAACCCTGCATATACCACCAAATCAGCTTTTTCTTCCTGCAAGGCTTTCAACATATCCTTACTGTATTCGACTACATCGGGATAATCTTTTCTTACAAGAACTCTCGTTTTAATACCATGCTTTTTTGCTCTTTCCAGTGCATAGGCATCAGCCTTTGACGAAATGACACAGGTTATCTTTCCGTTTTTTATCAGACCGTTTTCCTCTGCATCAATGAGAGCCTGCAAATTAGTTCCACCGCCCGATACAAGCACCACTATATTTTTCATAAAATCAACCCCTAAATGAAATCATAAGGCATGAAAAAATATTTCTCACTCCTCACTCCTCATTCCTCACTCAATTATAACTCCTTCGTCACTTTCAACGAGTTCACCGAGAATATATGCTTCCTCACCGTTTGCCTTGAGAACCTCAACAGCCTTGTCAGCCTCCGCTTTATCGACTACAACAGTCATTCCGACACCCATATTATAAGTATTGAACATATCATGTTCGGAAATATTTCCTGTTTTTGCTATCAAATCAAATATCGGAAGTATCTGTACATCACTCTTTTTGATATGTGCCGAAAGATTTTTCGGAAGTGAACGTGGAATGTTCTCATAGAATCCACCGCCTGTAATATGAGAAATACTCTTTACATTCACACTGTCAAGAAGTGCAAGTACAGGCTTTACATAGATTCTTGTAGGTGTAAGGAGAGTTTCGCCGAGAGTTCCGCCCAGCTCATCATAATACTTTCCTACTGTCTTTTCGCTTATGTCAAATACTTTTCTTACAAGTGAAAAGCCGTTTGAATGTACACCGCTTGATTTTATCGCTATCATGACATCTCCTGCTTTTTGCGTATCGGGATTCAGTATCTTATCTTTATCCACGATACCAACAGAAAATCCTGCAAGGTCATATTCATCTTCAGGCATAAGTCCCGGATGCTCTGCCGTTTCACCGCCTATCAACGCACATCCGCTCTGTACACAGCCTTCTGCAACGCCTGATACTATCTGAGCGACTTTCTCGGGATAATTCTTTCCGATAGCTATATAATCCAGGAAAAACAACGGCTTTGCTCCACAGCAGATTATATCATTCACGCACATTGCAACACAGTCTATACCGACTGTATCATGCTTGTCAAGCAGAAAGGCTATTTTTATCTTGGTACCTACACCATCGGTTCCCGATACAAGCACAGGCTTATTTATACCTGTTGTATCAAGCTCAAAAAGTCCTCCGAAGCCGCCTATGCCCGACATGACACCGCTTGTCATCGTTCTTGCGACATGAGCCTTCATCAGCTCAACTGCCCTGTATCCTGCCGTAACATCAACACCTGCTGCCTTATAGCTGTCACTGTAACTTTTCATTGTTCCACTCTCCAAATAAATTCAAAATTTTTGAGAATACTTGTCATCTCTTGAGGTATCTGATACATCAAGAGGATAATTCCCCGTAAAGCAAGCATCGCATATCGCAAAATTGCTTTCCTTTACAAGCTCCCTTAAGCTGTCAACGGACAAAAATCCAAGTGAATCCGCTCCCATATATTCACACATCTCATCAACAGTCATTGACGCTGCCATAAGATTTTCTCTTGCAGTCGTATCGCTGTTAAGATAACACGGACTTATAAAAGGTGGTGAGGCAATTCTCATGTGAACTTCCTTTGCCCCTGCCTTTTTAAGCAAATCAACTATATGCTTGCTTGTTTTTCCTTTGAGGATAGAGTCATCTATTACAATAACCCTCTTACC
>CACXGJ010000218.1 GCA_902767125.1 uncultured Ruminococcus sp.
AGATTTATATCGAAAATGGACACAGTGAACAAGGAATGAAACATAAAAGTGGTTTTTATAACTTTTTATAAGTTTTCAGTAACGGAAGCAAATTATATGCGAGGTAAAAAAGCCGCAATAAATTCGGCATTCAGCTTATTTGAAGAAGTGGTATCCGTAATATGCGGGTTTATATTGCCACGTTTGATACTGACAGCATTTGGTTCTGAATATAATGGATTGACGACCTCTATATCACATTTTTTGGCTTGTGCTGTACTGCTGCGTTCAGGGATAGGCGGAGCCACTCGTGCTGCTCTTTATAAGCCATTGGCTAAACATGACCAAAAAGAAGTAAATGCCATTGTCAAGGCAACAGACATATTCATGAAGAAGATCGGATTGATACTTGCAGGAATGATAGTATTATTTGCAGTGATATATCCGTTGTTTGTTTCTGATGAATTCGGATGGTTTTTTACATTCAGCCTGTTTCTGATCATAGGTGCAAGTACCTTTGCAGAGTCTTTTTTCGGCATTACATACCTGATAGTTCTTCAGGCTGACCAGCGTCTTTGGGTGTCAACACTTTTGAGGACTATATGTATTATTCTTAATACGGTAATAAGTGCCGTTCTGATCCTTAACGGTGCATCAATACACATGGTAAAGCTCGGCAGTGCCTTTATTTATGTGATATATCCAATTTTTTTGGGTATGTATGTAAGGAAACGCTATAATATCGACACACACGTACAGCCCGATAACAAGGCAATAGCACAAAGATGGGATGCCTTTTGGCAGCAGGTCGCTGTATTTGTGATGAACAATACCGATGTTGTAGTGCTGACCATATTTACAAATATGCTTGAGGTATCTGTTTACGGTGTCTACAATATGGTCGTGAATGGTCTTAAAAGAACGGTCGTTGCCTTTTCAAACAGTCTTGAGGCTGCATTCGGCAATATGATAGCCAAAAATGAACAGAAAACTCTGCGTGAAAATGTATCTATAATAGAAAACATAATGTTTTCCATATCTACGATAGTTTATACATGTGCTGCGGTTCTGATACTGAATTTTGTTTCGATATATACGAATGATGTGGTCGATGTGGATTATATAAGACCTGCATTTGCATATGTGGTCATTATCGCACAGTTCTTTAACGGCATAAGACTGACCTATCAGCTTGTAGTGCAGGCGGCAGGACACTATAAACAGACCAAAAAAGGTGCATTGATAGAGCCTGCTTTGAACATTGTTCTGTCTGTTCTGTTTGTTTTTAAATTCGGATTGGTGGGTGTTGCTGTCGGAACACTTGCTGCAACTGTCTTCAGAACTATACAGTATTCAACGTATATGTCCAAATATTTGGTGAAAAGAAGCAATATGATCGTTTTGGCACGTATCGCAATTTCTGCTGTAGAGAGTGCGATCATTATTGTTTTCATAAATCTTCTTAATCTTCCTGTTGCAAAAGGATATGGACGATGGGCGATCAATGGACTGATAACATTTATTATAAGTGTTGTCGTTGTTGTCGGTTTTGATTTTATATTCTTCAGAAAGGATATGATCGGAATTATCGGCAAAATTAAGAATATAAGTATCCGCCGTAAGCCTAAAGCAAAGAAGGGTTGAAGCATATCGGAATTTATTGAAATAAATTTTTATTATAAAACTTTGTGGGGGAAACCTTTTTTGCAAAAAAAGGTTATCCCCCACACCCATTTCCAAAAAAAGCGGACTTTTTAACCTAAATGGGCAAGAAGTCCCCCGCCTCTAAGCGAAGCGTAGGCGGGGGAGTATGTCACATCCCAACAACAATAAAACGAAGCAAAACCGATTTCAGTTACACCGTCTTCAATGGTAACGTCCGTTTAATCTGATACAAAATTAAAAGCCCGAAAATTTTATTTTTCGGGCAATTTTTGATACTGCTTGGGATACTTTTATTTTGATACTCATTCTATGATATGTTGAATGTATATCAGTTTTGATAGTAATATTCGGAGGTATTTTGTTCTTCATCAGAGCTGTTCTCATCTTCGGGGACATCAGTTTCTTCACCTGTATCATTCTCATTCTCCGAAGCATCAGTTTCTTTGCTTGTATCATCCTCGTTTCCTGAAGTATCGGTATCTTCACTTATATCACTTTCATTTTTGGAAGTATCAGCCTGCTCATTTGGATCTTCAGAATTTTTGGAGGTGACATCTTCTTTAGCAGAGGTCTGTCCTTTAAGTGAGCTTTCATTTTTTGTACTGTGGACGGAGCTTTGAGATGACTTTGAAACATCCGAAACAGTCGATTTGGGTGGAGGAGTATTATTATCTTTGGTGCTGATGAGTTTCCCCGTATGTATTCCGATTAGCAGAGTAATGATCAGACCTATGACATAAAGGAAGGCAATCGACAGGCTTTTATTTTTCTGTCGCTTCAAATAGTTCAGCTCAAGCCGAAATTTGTCATATACCTTACTCTTTGGGATTTTTTGATTGTTAAGACATCTTTTACATATACTTTTTTGGTGTGCAAAGACATATTCTGCAATGTATCGTATGTATTCGCACATGATACTGCTTTTATACCCGATCAATTCATCCGATCCAAAAAGGCTTATGAAGAAGAACACAGGATATATCTCATTGTTAGAATATGTCTCATCGTTAGAATATATATCATCTTTAAGATCATGAAAATATTCAAAGGCTTTTTCGCTCCATTTTTTTATCACAGCCTTTTGAGCAAATGGAGCAATATCTTCGTTGATGAGCTTCAGAATAAATTCTCTTGACTTCTCTATATCGTCTTGAGTATTTTCGGCAGAAAAAGGCTTTGAAAATATATTATCCAATTCACTCGTATATGATTTTATACATTTAAAGCTACTTATATGATAATTGATATTTTCTATCATATTGTTAAAATCCATTTAATTTCCCTCCGAATCATTTTTTGAGTAGTCAAAAGACATTATGTCTTCGCCCAAGAGGGATACAACGGAATCGCTTGAAAAATCGTCCTTCTCGCACATAAAAATGACATTCTCACTGTTATCTATCACTGATCCGAGCAGTTCATAGTCAATATTTTCCGCACCGCAAATTATCAGCTTATGGAATTTACGTTCCTGATAGCTTTCGACATCATGGCTTGAACAAAAAACTATACGCTGATCATCTTCAGTTTTTTGTCTGATGGAGTATATACAGCTTTTTTTCAGCTTCCTCAAAAGCAATTCATATTTTTGTCTGTTGTAGGGGATAGCCTGCATACTTATTCTTTGTGATCGGAAAAGCTGTTCGATATAGTATTTGTGTATAGCCCTTTCAAAAAATTCCGTTATGCTGTCTATGTTGTCTTCATCCACAGCAGAAGATATCATTTCAGTATAATTTGAAATTCTGTTTTCCATGAGCCAGCTTTTTTCGTGATTATATTCATCGTATATACTGCTGTCGAGAAATTCTTTGATGCTGCTGACACAGGTAATCATTTCCTCGGGAAGATTTTTACTTGCATTATTATAGTCATTTAAACGATCAAAAAATTCCCTTCGTATTTCACTGTCAGTATCAGAGCAGCATCTTACCATCAGCTCGGCAGCCATTGAGTCACCTTCCATATTGATATATCCCTTTACCCATTCATACTGTTGAGCAAACATTTTTTCACTGACTTTATCGTTGAATATATCCTTTAGATATTTAAATATCTTCATTTGATCATCATTGATAGTCTGCCTTAATTCAATAAGCTCCTCAAGCTTTTTTAGTGTATCGGTATTTTTTTGGGTATTTCTGTTGTCATGGGGCATGACAGCTTTTATAAGCTCATCTGTTTTTGCTCTTGCTGACCTGTGATTTTGAGACAGAATGTGCAGGGGTGTTGTGTTTAGTACCTGCTTTATGTTTGGAAGAAGCTCATTTTGTTCTTCACCGTTCAAGCTGCAATAATATTTTTCAAAATCACCGCCGACAAAATCCGACTTTTTATTTTCATATTCGAGATAGCTTTTATATGACGAAAATATTGAGCTTGCATCGGAAGATACATTTGGAACTAAAAACTTCAGGAATATATCCTTATATTTTTTCATGGAGTCAAAGGATATTATCTCATGGTTATTTTTCCTTTGGGGATCACATATCTTAAAATAAATATCATTGAGACGAAGCCGGTTCTGATATATAGTATCAATGTCTTCCGAAAAACGTTCATTTTGATGTCTTGCATCTATCCCTGTGATGAAGTCGCAAATGCTGTCATCATCGTTCAGACGGATTATACATTTTTTTCTTGATTCGGAAAAGGCTCTTATATGTTCAATAACCTTGTCATAGTCTGTATTGTTGGCGGTCATTGCTTGGATATCCTGTATGACAGGAGCTGACAATTCATTGTTATCAAGCATTTTATCCATATGCTCCGAAAAATAGCCTTCCCATATTTCAAAAAGAGTTTTATCCGAATTTTTAGGCTTTTTGAGAAGAATCTTCTGATCATCGGCGAGCTTTAAGAATTTGTTGCGGTCATTGTCCGTAAATTCTGTTTTTATATCACTGTTATCATCTGACGCTTCATTTTTTTCGGGTTCATGCTCGATGTATTCCTGTGACATATTTTTATAAATAAAGCTGATAAAATTTTCTTTCAGCTCTCCCATTGTGCTGATAAGTGTATCCACAGGACGTTCATCATCTATATCAAACAGGCTTCCGTCAAGCTCCGCAATATTATCCATTCTCATTGCTTCGAGCTTTCCCAATGCTTTTTCGATAGTATTTCCTTGTGCCATGATCATGACAGCTTTGTCCTGACAGTTCATATTCAGTGCTGCATCGAGAGATAATATTATCTGTTTATCTTCATTGACGTTTCTTATCAGAAAGGAATAATTATTCTGTATCATGTCCGAGATTGCTCTGTCATCTTGAGAAAGATTGAAAAAATGTACATTTCTGAAATTTACTGACGGCTTTACAGGTCCGAAGTCACGTCCGCCGAGAGTGCTTGTGATAAATGCTCTTGTTTGTTCATCTGTTCTGTATTGTCTTTCATCAGGGATTATGCAGTCAAGGTCACCATTGTTCCATGATTTGAAGTCGAATACCATCCTTATATTTTTCAGTCTTTTGAGACATGCTTGTGAGCCTTCCCAGAAATTGTATGTTGAGCCTATCGCATCCCATGTGTCTATCAGAAGAAGCTGACCGTTTTCGCTTTCGCAATAAACAGAGTTCCTTACCGCTTCAAAGACCGGTAAGTTTTCTGTTTCAAAGCCTGCATCCTCGTCCATCCAAATACCTGCACCGACATGATCGGAATAATATATCAATACGGGATGAAGTCCTGCCTTTATACAAAACGCACAGTAATATATTGCAGCAGTATCTGTATCGAGCTTTCCGCATGAGCCGTTGAAAATATGATCCTCATCCTTGGTGATCCTGATCATATGGGGGTTGTTATGACTCTGTCCATGCTTTTGCAACGGAAGGGAGGATATTACATTATTCAGCTCCTCCAAATCGCAAATGTCAATACAGCCGTCTTTATATCCTATGTCAAGCTCACTGATTCTTTCATCAAAGATATCCATTATATATTTGCTGCATTTTATCTTCAGCATAGTTCGTATTCACTCCGATCTTTATATAATTCATCAAACGTCTTGATACTGCATATGAAATTTCCTTCGGAATAGTTGTTTCTGTCGGTCAAAAAATTTTTCAGGTTTGGATCAAGTCGGTTTTTCGGACAGATAAGTATCACATGGTGATTTATCTTTTTTGGCATGAGAAAGCCCTTGAACATTTCCGTATCAGCATTTTTTATCGGCTGTTCCATAAGGATGATCAGATAGTTGCTGTCGGAAGGATTCTGTTCTGCAAAGCTGTTCATCGTGGCAAAGGCGGTGCAAAGACAATAGCTGTATTCCTTTCTTTCACTGCAGGCATCTGTAATAAATATCTTATCGGTATCCAATACACCAAAATCCTGAACGATTATCCTGTCGGTCTGATATACAAATGCTTTTTTTCCCTTTGCGTTATTTTTTGAAAAACTCAACTGATATTCATATAACGGGATATTGACTTTGTGATCTATAAGTCCTTCTTCTTCCCTGTAATCAGCATTTCGCAAAATACAAAACAATAGATTTATCATGCCCGTTTCCCCAGTGACTGCATTTTATTGTTCAATATGCTGTAAATGACACCGTTCGGGGCATACAGAAATTCCTGTATCTTAATCATACTTTTATTATTGAGTCTGATAAAATTATCTGTCTGCGGTTCACCGACATATATACATACAAAATCAAGATTGATATTACTGAAATCATCATCAGGCATTGAATTTTCCGATGCCATTGAATCTGTTATAAGTATTATCCCTTTTATATCTGCATCATTTATCATATCCGTACTCTTGACCTCATGGTTGAGTGCATGGTTAAGATATTCTTCATATCCGTATTCACTGCCTCCGCTGAATTCAAATTCCAAAAGATGCTTCTTGAACTTTTCTGTATCTTTTTCAGTATCAAACTTATTCAAAGGACCGTTTTCGGATACAAGAGTGAATTTCATGGAGATGTCTGCATCAAGCGTTTTCAGCTTGTCGATCTCCTCACATAAACGGCGGTACAGGATATTATATATTCTGTACATGGAATATGTTATATCAAGAATAAATGATATGTGTATTTTACATTTGTCTTCTTCATCGGAGGCTTTTGCATAGGGAGCTACTACATCATCATTGAGAGGAATACGGGTATTACTGTCCGCTTTTTTTATTGTATCGGATATATTGCCGACTTCATCATAATGATATGGCTGTATGATCTTGTTTTTTTGATTTTCCATTTTTGTTATATCCGCCCGAAACCAAAGGCGGCATCTCCTTTCAAATTTTTTGGTGATATGTAAAATGTGTAGTCATCGAAAATAACGGTCTGTTCACAGAGAGATGAGACATTGCCGAAATCAAAAAATACTGTTTTTTTGCTGTACCTTTGAGACATCACCAATATCACATATATCACGTTCTTTGCACGAAATACCGATAGCTCTACAGGACCTTTCAAAAGTATCTTTCGGCATATCTCACCGTTTGTCGGAAAATAACTGTCTTTTCTGACGAACTCTGTTGTCATGTCATCACGGTTTTCACATATTTCTATATCTATCCCTATATCCCTTTCAGTCAACAGTGACCTTTCAGGCAGAAAACTGTATTTCTCATACAGCTCCTTCATTATTTCCGAATAGATATCGGGGTATTTCTTTTTCAGATATGCCTTGAAATCATCTATGATATATTTCACTTTTTTATATTGGATATTTTTTTCGGCAATCATCGTTGCAATTATTACCAAAAGCTCATTATCTATATCCTGACAGAGCAAATTCCTATGAAGAATATAGTCATCATTTTTATAGTTGTTTTTTTCAAGCAGACGTTTATAATGGTCATGGCAGAGCATATATAAAAATACAAGCCCCAAGGAATAAATGTCCATTCCGATAAATGATCTGATATTTTTTTTATTTTGTTCGGGATGTGCATAATACTTGCTTCCGCCTATACGTTCGCCCGTATCACGTGTACCCATTGAATCATACACATGGCTCCAGTCAAAATCAATATATTTTATCATATTGTTTTCAACGACCATTATATTGTCAGGCTTTATATCACGATGAACTATGGGATCGGTCTTCTTTACGGTGGTATAATAATTCATTCCGTAAAGCATCTGAAGCATATGACTGAAAATTATCCTCTTGTCATTTTTTACATTTTCCGAATAGAATGTTGTAAGCGTTATGCCGTTGTTATATTCTTCAAGAAGGCAGACAGCTTTCATTGTCTTGCCCGTAGACAGATCGGTGATATCGGCGGTACACTTTTGATATATGTATGTGATAAACGGATGTCTCATATGAAAAAGTGCTTCTTTATCGAATCTTTCATTTGCCTTTTTAAAAACATTTATTTCCCAGTTATGATCATAATTATCGGAATGTTCGTCGGCATCTATGTATTTGATGAAATATTTATTTCCGTTTTCCTCACTGACAATGCCTTTCCATACATTACATCCCTTGTTGCCGAAGGTACTTCTGATAAGCTCACTTGTTCCTGTCATTGTCACATCCTGTTTTGTCTGACGGTCATGGTAAAATACTTCGATATTCAAGAAAATACCCCCGACTCGTTATGATATTTCCATCAGAATGATGCTTTTATCATCCTCGCTGTATGTGCCTGACAGTATTTTTGAGAAAACCTCATTCAGCGGACCCGGACCTGTCAAAACATTTTTCAGGTCGGTGGAATCACATATATCTGATGCTCCATCAGACATCAACAGTATACAGTCATTCTTATGTATCTTTTCCACTGTATATATCTGAATGATATTGTCGGATATTTCACGGTATTCTCCGAGATAGTGTGTAAGTATCTTTTTGTTTTCATCGTATTCTTCGGAGGATATATCATCCGCTTCCTCAACAGCACGGTTCTGTATCTGCGAGATGAGCATACATTTGTCTGAATCGCTGTCATAATAGTATGCAGGAGAGTCACCTACATTTGAAGCGACAAGGAAATCATCTGCAATGACAACAGCACTTATTGTCGTACCGCTGCCAAAGCCGGGAGTAGCTACCTCACATACTGCTGTATTTGCATATTTTATTGAATACATTACAGATGAGATTATCCTGTCACGATAGTTCAGAATGGAAAAATTATGCTTATTCTTGTCATAGTGGTGAATGAGCCGTCCGACAATGGCAGACATGAAGCTCTCTGCGGCTGTTATCGCACTTAATCTTCCGTTTGCCATCCCGCCCATTCCGTCACAAAGCACGGCTATCGTGATATTCACGTCATTATATGGTCTTATCTGCATATATATGACATGATCTTCATTTTCATTATGATTCATGCCTTTTTCACTAAATGAGTTTATAGTAATTTCCATAAAAAATCATTCCTCCTGTTCATCATTGCTGTTATCCAAGGGTTCTTCCAATGACCTTGATCTTATATCACCAAGGTAATCGAATATATTTTCATTGCTGTAGGATATCTCCTCACCGTCATGGAATATTTCTTCGATCGCTGTATATATATCGTTCATCGGCTCTTTCAGCGATCCCGAATTTATTTCACCGTAAAACGGATACTGGTTTATCACAACAGCATACTTATGTCCGTTTATCTCGGCATTGCTGATTATCCATATTACTTTGATCTCACCTTCCATGCCTATTTCGGCAGTACCTGTTTTGGCACCTACCCACGGTTTTTCGGTATTGCTGATAAGATAGGCATTATTGTTATTGATCATGGCAGCGTGTATTTTGTCGGCGACCTCGGAATCATCCGTAAGTGTATAGGTCTTATGATCCGATGTAAGTCCCGCAATATCATACTTCCTGCTGACATCATCAAGATTTTTTTCCTGTCCGAAGCAGTCTGTTATTGATTTTATCATATGCGGCTCTATAACTTTTCCGCCGTTTATGATAGCTGCACTTATCATGAGATTATGTGTTGATGATATTCTTACTTCTCCCTGACCGTATCCCGTACTTGCAAATGTATATTTATCAGCTCGGTTCAGATCCCATGAGCTTGCTATACTTCCGAAATCAAGCTCCAATTCCTTTCCGATACCGACACGATTTGCAATATCTGTCATTTTGCTTCCTGCATTATTTATCTCAAGCATTGCTCTTGTAAAAAAGTCATTTGATGAACGCTCAAGGGCTGCAAAGTAATTTATCCGTCTGTTTTCATTATAATCTTCACGCTCCAGTCCTGTATACCAGTTTCCGATAGTTTTGCCGTCAAGTGTAATATCCTGATCGCTGAAAAGGGTTTCGTCATCTCCGTTTTCAAGCAGCATTACAGATGTCATTACCTTGAAGGTAGAACCGGGCCATATATGGTCATTGCGTGAATAAAAAAAGTGCTGTTTCTGACTGACGGGATCTCTCGCATCGAATGTAGGAAAGTCTACACAGGCGAGCATTTCACCTGTATCAACGTCAAGGACAAGTGCGGAGGCTCTTTTTTCTTCACTGTTGTCTTCGGATTTTTTCAAATGATTGCTCAATATATCATAAACTCTTTTCTGAAGCTCATGGTCTATTGTCAGAGTGATATCATTGCCTCTTAAATTGCTTTCGGAGCTGTCCCGAAGAACATCATAATATTTTCGGATAAGTCCCTCACACAGGTCTCTCCTGCTGAACATTACCTCAAAAAGCGGAGAATATATGTAATTGTCTATATACCTTGCCTTTGATGATACGGCGTATGTCGAAAAGTCGCACAGTACAACACCGTTTCTGTCAAGGATATTACCGGGGATTATATCACTTTGTTCGGTATCAAATGAAAATTTACTGTTCTGTTCTTTCGAGGTCGGCTCATCTGTATTAACAGGATATGCCAGCCTGTCATATCCTCCCGAGTTGATCACCAGCAACAATGAAACCAATGTAAATACACCACCAAGAACATACATTACAATCTTTGCTCTGTTAAGGACTTTTTTTTCTTTCATGACAGATTCACCACCATAACAATGTAATAATAAACAATATGACTGTAGCACACAATTCCAGACAACATTCAATACCGGGCTTCATCAAACACAATGAAGCGATCCTTTTGATCCTTGATCCCGACTGATCCCTGTAGAGCATTATATCATCAACGAATTTTTCGTTTTTACTGCTTATCTCAAAGCTGTTTGAGGAGACCTTCAGTATTATCATTGTGATTATAAGGCTGACAGCCTGTATTGCTCCTCCTCGTGAAATGTACATAAGAGAAACGCCTGCAATCGGGAACCATGATAAGTTGACTAAAATATGCAATAAATTCTGAACTGCAAGGAGTATTACACATGTCAAACCTAATGTACGATAATAAAAATCATCAGCCTTTTGAAGCACACCGTATGCAACAGCAATGAGAGCTGCATACAGCATTATTACAATAAGACCTACTATGACTCCCAAGGAATGAATTATCTGACCGAATATCATATCGGACTGTGAAACGGATATTTCCACACTGTCTTCCGCCTCGGGCGGACATCCAAACCAACCTGCCGAATTTCGGGCATTTATGAGCTGAATATATTGTATACCGCTATGATTGTTCAATATGCGATTATCATTATCGGGCTTGGCATTGAAGAATCCGTAGAATCGCTGATCTATCTTCATAAATGCCCTAAATATCCCGTATTCCTTGAAATTGTTGGGATTGGGCTTATCGAATATGCAAAAGCGTATTTCATCGTCATAATCATTGATATTATCGTAGTTTGCGGTTTGTGCAAGCATCCTGTCGGTAACGAAATGATCGGAGTCGATATGGTAAAAATACATTCCAATGGCTGTTGAACACAATATGACTGCCACTGCAATGATACTGAATGATGCTGCAATGATACCCTTTTTATGTGGCGGAAAGAAGGCTTCCAGCCGTTCCTGTCTGTCTGTACAGATAAGTGTGATCAATATTCCTGTGACCAGCAGTATCACCATTGTACCCATTTCCGAACATATCAGAAAGAATACGGCAGTTATCACATTATACCATAAAGCTATCCACAGACGATTCCTGACCACGAGCTTTTCGGGTGAAAAATTCTTAAAGAGTTTTTGCAAGAGTTTTCGGGGTATCCACCGTACAGGCCACATGATGATATCCTTTTTGGTTCTCTTGCCGACAAGGTTTGCCATGATGATTATATAGGCGATCTTGGTAAATTCCAGAACATTTATATCACCCAGGCTTATTTTGGCACCGTCATCGGAATTTTTACCTAAAATCAACATACCTGCCATCAGCACCATCTGTAGCAAGAATACCACACCTGTAATAATATCAAAGTTGAAGCAAAGTATATTCAAACACGCCATAACAAGCATTGCAAGAAAATATCCTAAAAATATATATTTCATGATAGAGGCGGCATCATCTTGTCTTTGTTCCTGTTCGACCTGCTTTACAAGGTCTTTATACCAAATGGTATCATCATGCTCACTGAAAAATGTATCGAGCTTTTCCGCTTGAGAAAAGGTCAGAGGATTGCTGTATTGATAATAGTTATCCGTACGGAACAGCTTGATATGTCCCGACAGATTTTTATTTTCATGATCGGGAATGACCTTAAACACACCGTCATACAGCTCTTTATAAAAAATGAAGTCATCATCCTGATCTGAAACTTCTTCTG
>CACXGJ010000219.1 GCA_902767125.1 uncultured Ruminococcus sp.
AGGAATACGTACTGTCGAGGACTTCACTGCGATACTCCGTGCAGGTGCAGACAAGGTCTCCGTTAATTCAGCCGCTGTTCATCGTCCCGAAATAATAAATGAAGCCGCATATAAATTCGGCAGTCAGTGCGTTGTCACCGCAATAGATGCCAAAAGACGAAATGACAAAAGCGGCTGGGATGTTTACATAAACGGAGGCAGGATAAATACAGAAAAGGATGTTGTAAAATGGGCCGTCGAAGCCGAAGCACGTGGTGCAGGTGAGATACTCCTTACAAGCATGGACTGCGATGGCACAAAAAACGGCTATGACATTGAGCTTACAAGGGCAGTCTCCGAAAATGTAGGTATTCCTGTGATAGCCTCGGGCGGTGCAGGTGCTTTGGAGCATTTTTCCGATGTGTTCACCAAAGGAAAGGCTGATGCTGTTTTAGCCGCTTCTCTTTTCCATTTCGGTGAAATATCCATTGGCGAGCTTAAGGACTATCTTGATAAAAATAATATTTCCGTAAGAAAATAAAATTATCCCCTTATGCAAAACAAACTTGCATAAGGGGATATTTTATGTCACTTCACTGTAACTGTGAAATATTTCTTAACAACTGTACCTGTATTGTCCTTGACCTTGACACATACATCTTTTGTGCCTTTGCCTGCGAACTTGACGGAAACAGAAGCATTTGCAGAGAAACTCTGCTTTTCAGTCCATGTCGAAGCAGATGAAGCCTTGTAATAAACAGCGTATTTATATGGAGTTGTACCGCCTTTTGCAGAACCTTTTACGGTTATCGTATTGCCAAGCGTTATTGACGTTGCAGAAATTGTTGAATTATTTGCAAGAGCCGCATTTGTAACTTTTACAGTAAAGTATTTCTTGACAACTGTTCCTGCATTGTCCCTTACTTTGACACATACATCCTTTGTACCTGTGCCTGCAAACTTGATGGGAACAGAAGCATTTGCAGAGAAATTCTGCTTTGTAGTCCATGTTGAAGCAGAAGAAGCCTTGTAATAAACAGCATATTTATATGGAGTTGTACCGCCTGTTGCAGAAGCATTTACAGTTATTGTATTGCCAAGTGCAATACTTGTTGCCGAAAGTGTTGAAGTATTTGCAAGTTCGGCATTTGTAACTTTTACAGTAAAGTATTTCTTGACAACTGTTCCTGCACTGTCCCTTACCTTGACACATACATCCTTTGTGCCTGTTCCTGCGAACTTGATGGAAACAGAAGCATTTGCAGAGAAACTCTGCTTTTCAGTCCATGTCGAAGCAGATGAAGCCTTGTAATAAACAGCATATTTGTAAGGAGTTGTACCGCCTGCTGCCGCACCTTTTACGATTATTGTATTACCGAGTGTTATTGACTCTGCGGAAATCGTTGAATTATTTGTAAGTTCATTTGAACCCGATACCGTAACTGTAAAGAATTTTTTAACTTCGGTGCCTGTGCTGTCCTTGACCTTGACACATACATCATACGTTGTCGCACTTGCAGGCTTGAACGTAACGGTTGTATTTTCTTTATAGCTCTGTGCGGCCGTCCATTTGCTGTCAGAGGTCTTTTTGTAGACTACCTGATACTGATACGGTTCTGTACCGCCCGTTGCAGAGCCTGTTGCAGTTATTGTCTGACCGAGATTTATGCTTTCGGCTGAAAGCGTAGAGGTATTCTCAAGGTCTTTTACAATTATCTGATTCGGTTTGTAGATATATTCAACAGTTGTTGTACCCTCTTTATAAACGCCTGTTGCATTTGACGGAACCGAAGTAAGAGTATAGCCGTCAAAGGTCTTTTCAGATGTGGTATATTTATTTGTGCCGTCTGCCATTCCGCTCATCTTTTGAGTTGCAAGAACAGTACCGTCTGTGGTCTTATATGTTACATTCACCTTGCCTGTGGGATAAACCTTTCCCGATTTTATCCACACCTCACCCTTAACGGTATAGCCTGTTGAGCCGACACCTGACGGATCCTGACTGCCGTTGTTATTGTTATTTGCTATGAACAATGCACTGTCAGTGGTATCTACTTCGCCGATGAACCAATTATCATCGACCTGTGCCATAGCCTTTCCGGGCCATGCTCCGGTGAGCTGTGTGGCAGTTGTTCCGCTGCCCTTATAAACATACATACATACCTTTGACCAGCCTGATGAATTATAATAGTGTACTTTGAGAGTATCCTCCTCGACCTCCTGATACTTGAATATGACCGTTGCAGATGTTTTGGAGAATGTTCCGCTTGCACTGCCTGTCGTTGAAACATATTCATAGCCTTTGAAAGTTTTCGGCTGATATGAATATGACTTTCCGATAAGTCCCGTATATGTTTCATCACTTGAAATAGAAGTGCCTGACATATCCTGATATTTTACCGTGACACTGCCGATTTTGGAAGAATCTATTGTATAGGTGTAAGTAACTGTTGCTCCTGCTTTCGAGAATGTACCGCTTACTGCACCTGTCGAAGCAACAGTATAACCATTATCCGTCAGTTCGGAAAGAGGTGAAGTTGTATAGGATGTACCCTCATTGCCCTTGAGAGTTTCAGTCTTATAATTCTGACCGTTTACAACGTGATTGACAGTTACGGTGCATTTCTTGTCAAGATCTGTATTGTCAAAGCTCGTCTTGTCAACGAGTACCATTGTTGAATGTGCGGGAACTGTTACTGTACTGCCCGTTGTTCCGAGGGATACAGTACCTGCTTTTGTACCGTTTGCAACGATAACCCACTGTGACGGGAGTGTCACACCATCATAAGTACGGAGTGTTACTGTAGTATCATAAGCGTTTGCATTATGAATAACTCCGACAAAATTCCATTCGCTGTCGGGATTTATCTTGTTATACATTGTGAATGCAACGACATTTGCAGGTAAATTCGTTCCCCATGAGAAGTAAATTGTACCGTTGCTTGTATTGGTAGGATCTCTGAAAGGTGAATATGCCTTTCTTATCTCGATAAGTCCCTTGTAATATGAGTAAATGTCATTGTAGGTGATAGTGTTCTGCCATTTGAGCTGATTGACTGCCGTAGATGATTTATAGCTGTTTTCATCACCGTATTTGCTTCTTGCAAATTCCTCGCCTGCCTGGAAGAAGGATATACCTTGAGATGTAAGGATTATACCGCCTGCCATTTTATTCATAGCCACAAGGTCATCATAGCGGTTGCCGTAGCCCGAGCCGCCCTTGACGGATTTTACGAGCTTGTCATACAGAGTATAGTTATCATGTGCAGAGGTGTATGTAACGGTCTGTGAAGGCTGCTTTGACCATTGATATGACATTGTAGTCGAATTTGCCTGTATGCCGCCCTTGAGAGCCTCCTCAAAACCTGCACCCTGTATGAATCCCGGATCTGCCGCATTGAAGCAGCTTCCCTTTATGGCATCTCTTACTTTATCGTTGAAAGCAGCTATCTCCTCCGAAACATATTTCATATTCGGCTGTGTAGCAGTCGTTTTCGGACAGGTCGTAGTATCTGCCGTCCACGGCTCACCATAGATGAGTATATCGGGATCAATTTTATCCAGAGCTGCACGGATAGCGTTCATTGTATCGGTATCATGCACACCCATAAGGTCAAATCTGAAGCCGTCAAGATGATATTCCGTTGCCCAATAAACAAGTGAATCTATCATGTATTTCTGATACATTGCACGGTCACTTGCCGTTTCATTTCCACAGCCCGAGGCATTTGAAAAACCGCCTTTGGCATTCTGTCTGTAATAGTATCCGGGTACGGTATAGTTGAACCAGTCATTTTTATTGTCGGAGCCTGCATATGTATGGTTATATACAACGTCCATTACAACGCCTATATTCTTCTTATGCAGAGCCTGTACCATCTGCTTAAATTCCTTTACACGGACACTTCCGTCATAAGGATTAGTTGAATATGAACCTTCGGGGGTATTGTAATTCATCGGATCATAGCCCCAGTTGAATTGGTCTGTACTCAATTTCGTTTCGTCAACACTGCCGTAATCATATACGGGCAAAAGATGAACGTGTGTTACGCCCAAATCTTCAAGGTAATCAATACCTGTTTTATGCACACCGTCATTATTTACGGTAGTGCCTGTTTCGGTAAAGGCAAGATATTTGCCTTTATTTTTCATGCCCGAATCGGCTGATGATGAAAAATCTCTTACATGAGCTTCCCATATAATTGCATCGGTCTGATTCTCACATTCCACTCTCTTATCATTTTCCCAGCCTGTCGGATCGGTTCCGTCAAGGTCAACAACCATTCCACGCATACCGTTGACACCTGTTGAACGTGCATAAATATCAACAGTTTCCTTTGTATCGACCTGACCTGTCAGGATATCATTTGCAGTAACAAGATAGGTGTAATATGTATTCTTCAGGTCACCCGATATTGTTATCGACCATATACCCTGACTTTGCTTTGTCATATCCTTTGTTTCAATGACAGCCGCACCTGCTTCGGTATCACTGCCCGTCTTATAACGCTTGATCTGAACCTTTGAAGCTGTCGGTGCCCACACCTTGAATGTTGTAGATGACGGTGTATAGACCGCTCCCAAGTCATTACCGCTGTAGGCATACTGATCAAGTGCAGACATCTCCGAATATGACACTGCATTTGCATCCAAGGCACTCATGCCCGAAAATACGGACATTGAAAGTACCGCTGACATTAAAATGCTTGCCGCTTTTTTAATGCCGTATTTTACATTTGCCATAAAAATTCCCTCTTTCATCTGTATTTTTAATTAAATTTTAATATAGCTTGTACCTGTTATAATTCTATAAAAGAATATACGGTATTTTTTTATTTGTTCTGTTTTTAAACATTTGTGGTTGAAATATAAAACTATATGTGGTATTATATACTAAATCACAAATATTTTTTTGAAAGGAAGATATCTTTTTATGAATGTACTTATTTTTTCAGCAACAACAGGCGGCGGTCATATGAGAGCCGCAAATGCTCTTAAAGACTATATCATGGAAAAAGAACCTGATTCTGTGGTTCAGATAGAAGACACTATTGAGTATGCAAGCCCGTTTCTGAACAAGGCTGTTACAGGCGGCTATGTATATATGGCAACAAAAACTCCAAAAATGTACGGCTCTTTCTATAAGACTATTGATAAAGAATCTCCTATGAACAAGACCTTTGAGATTGCCGTGAACCAATACAGCAAAAAATTCACTCCCCTTATCGAAGATGTCAAGCCCGATATCATCGTCACCACCCACCCGATAGGCACTGAAATGGCTTCGGCCATCAAAAGCAGAGGATATGCAAATGTTCCGATAATCAGCATATTGACAGACTTTGCGGCTCATCAGACTTATGTCAGTGAAGGTGTGGACGCATATATCGTTTCAAGTACCGAAATGATCGGACAGATGATGGCAAGAGGCGTTGACGGTACAACAATTTTGCCCTACGGCATTCCCGTCAAGCAAAGCTTCTTCAAGCCTATCGACCGTCAGAAAGCATTTGAGACAGAGGGCTTGAATCCTGATATTCCTGTTATACTCATAATGGCAGGCAGCTTCGGTGTCACTGATATCCTCAAAATATATCATAAAATAGTAAAGTCTCCCTGCGATTTTCAGATAATCGTCATCACAGGAAAAAACGAAAAGCTCTATGAAACCTTCGTGAAATATTTGAGTAAGCTCACACTTAATAATACCTTGTTTGAATTTGATCTTCAAAAGCCTGCGGGCTTCAAGTCGAGCCTTAAGCTTTCACGTCACAAAAAGCCCTTCAAGCCGACAAAGCTCTTGTATTATACGGATCAGGTAGAAAAATATATGCATATGTCCGATATGATAGTCACAAAGCCGGGCGGTCTCACCGTAAGTGAATCTATCGCAGTCGGTCTGCCTATGGGCATATTCAAGGCAATCCCCGGACAGGAAGAACAGAATGCCGATTATCTCATCAGAAACGGTATGGCTGTAAAGATCGAAAAAAACAATAAATGCACCGAAACCATCACCGAACTTATGTCCGATCCCGACAGGCTCGCTCAAATGCGTACATCCATACAAAAAAACTCATGCGGAAATTCCTCTGAACGCATTTACTCTCTTATGAAAGACCTGATAAAAAAATATTCCCAAAGCTGAAAAAACAACAAAAAATCCCGAAATTATTTAAAAATTCGGGATTTTATCATTGTTTATTCGGATACCTTGAAGATAGTTTCAAGCTGATTTATTATCTCACTGAAATATCTCTCGTTCACATCTTCAAGTTTCAAAGCGCATTTTTCTTTTACATCATCATATATATCTTTATCGGCATTTTCAGGCTTATAGAATCTTATCTCACCTGCATCGACTTCTTCACCGACACCCGATACATACATTCCGCTGATATTGACCACAACTGCATTTCCTTTCAATGTCACTGTTCCGTCGGGATTTTTGATACGCTCGGTTATATCTTCCCTGTAAAATGTACTGAAACATCCTGCATCAAGCACTTCTCCCTTTTGCCAGCCAAGTTTTGTAATTCTTCCCAAAAGCGTAAAGTCATTTATCTTCCTGTCTTTATAACGCATAAGCGTCTTTTTGCCGATTTCATCTGCATTTACTCTGTAAACCTGTCTTTCAAGCTGTTCTATCGGCTGTGTCACTTCATAGTCGGAAAGCTGTTCTTTCCATGCCGTGAGAGTATCTTCA
>CACXGJ010000220.1 GCA_902767125.1 uncultured Ruminococcus sp.
AGACCGTCACGGACATCCGGCAACGCTCTTGAAACGATTACGGACATTGAATAATCAAGGAATGATTTTTTCATTTCCTTTTCAATATCAACAGGTATTATTTTGGAAGCTTGAGTATTTTGCTGATTATCCAAATTTAAAAGCACCCCTTATCTGAATCAAAATTAGAGTTTTTTTGTGAAAGTTTATTCTATGGAATCCAACAGTTTTTCAAAAAGCTGTTGATTAAATTTCTTCATATTGAGCGGTCTTAAAGTTTTTGAATCGACAAAGCCGTGAGTTGTCGAGCCTTCAGCCATAACGGCACCGTCAAGTAAAACCTTGTAAGAGAACTGTATTCTTGAAAAAGTTACTTTTTGGATAGAGGTCTGAATAACAACTTCATCTTCATAGTGCAGAGGTTTTATATACTTGCAGGAAAGCTCCGAAAGAGGGAGCATAACACCGTTTTTTTCAAGCTGACCGTAGCCTATGCCGAGTATTTTTATAAGATCGGTTCTGCCGACCTCAAACCATACGGGATATACAGAGTGATGTATTATGCCCATTTGGTCTGTCTCGGCGTAACGTGCGGTTATGTGAGTTTCGTATATCATAAAGTTTTAAACACCCTTCCGATAAATGGTTGAAACATGATGCAGATCAAATTTGCATCATGAATTTTCTTCGGGCATAGTGCCTGAAAACAGAATAGCCTTTATTTCATTGTATACTTCAGGTTCAATGACTCTTTCGGGAATGGCAAAGCCCTGTTCGTTATCTGTGTATATCATGATAATACCGTCGAACTCGGCAATTTCCGCCTTGCCGTCAAGTTCGATGGTCCATGCACCGTCATCTTTTCCTATGTCAATGTGAGTAGGATATATTTCAGCATCAACGGTTTTTCCGTCAGCCATGATCTTTGCAAGGCTTTTCATATGGAAACGAGGAACAAGTCCTGTCACGGCGATCATTAAAAAACAGAATATCCCGAAAAACAGATTGTATTGATTGTATTGTGAATCCGTGAAGAAATATGTCAGCAGAAACACTGTTCCGGCAAGTGCAAAAACAATAGACTGTATAACTGCCCTTGAGCCTTTTGTTTTGTAAAGACGGCTGTGGTAAAGGCATTTGTACATTTCTTCAGGAGTGAGGGAATATGAAATTTTGATACCCGTTTCGGGAATCTCATATTCTTCGGCATCATCATCCGAAACAAGCTCGGATTCAGAGCCGTCCCAATCGGGGTTGTCGGTAATTTTGGGAATATTGTCCAGAGCTTCAAGTTCGTGTGATATATCATCAATAAGCTGTTCATCACGCTGTTCTTCGAGTTCGGTTGAACTGCACCCGACAGGTTGAACAGGGTCTTCAGTTTGTTTCATATGTTATCTCCCTTTTATCATAATGAGGAGTGAGAAGTGTGAAGTAAGTAATAAGAAGTTTTTAATTCCTCGTTCCTCACTCCTCACTGCACACTCATTTAAATATCAAGATTTTGTACATATCTTGCATTTTTTTCTATAAATTCACGGCGTGGATCGACCTTATCGCCCATGAGTATTGTGAAGGTCTCGTCAGCCGCCGCCGCATCCTCCATTTCAACACGGAGCATGATACGTGTAGCAGGATCCATAGTAGTTTCCCAAAGCTGTTCGGAGTCCATTTCACCAAGACCTTTATAGCGTTGTATTTCATATTTTCCGCCGAGTTCAGCCATTATTTTATCACGCTCGTTGTCGGAGTATGCATAATGGTGTTCTTTACCCTTGGTTATGCGATAGAGAGGGGGTTGAGCGATATATACATGCCCCTGTTCGATAAGTGGACGCATGAAGCGGAAGAAGAAGGTAAGCATAAGGGTTCGTATATGAGAGCCGTCAACATCGGCATCGGCCATTATGATTATTTTGCCGTAACGGAGCTTTGAGAGGTCTACCTCATCGCCAATGCCGCAGCCAAGTGCAGTTATGACAGGCATAAGCTTGTCATTGCCATATACACGGTCAAGACGTGCTTTTTCAACATTGAGCATTTTTCCCCAAAGAGGAAGGATAGCCTGAAAACGTCTGTCACGTCCGCCCTTTGCAGAGCCTCCTGCGGAGTCACCTTCGACAATATATATTTCGGTCTCCTCGACATTTCTCGACTGACAGTCAGCAAGCTTTCCAGGAAGTCCTGCCCCCTCCATAGCGGTCTTTCTTCGGGCGAGGTCACGTGCTTTTCTTGCAGCATCCCTTGCACGGGCAGCCATAAGAGCCTTGTCGAAGATAGCCTTTGCTGTTGCGGGATTTTCTTCAAGGTACTGTTCAAGCTTTTCGCTGACGAGCTTATCAACGAGTGTACGGATAGTTGTGTTGCCGAGCTTGGCTTTAGTCTGACTTTCAAACTGTGCATCCTCAAGTTTGACGCTGATAACGGCTGTAAGACCTTCACGGACATCCTCACCGCTCAAGCCTTTTTCACCCTCTTTGATAATGTTGAATTTACGGGCATAATCATTCATAACTCTTGTAAGGGCTCTTTTGAAGCCCTCGACATGAGTACCGCCGTCAATTGTATGGATATTGTTTGCAAAGGAGAGGATGAGTTCGTTGTAGCTTTCGTTGTACTGCATAGCGATCTCTGCAAAAGCGGTGTCATATTCATTTTTAGCCTGGAAGTATATGATATCGGGATGGATTACATCCAATGCACGTTTTTTATGGACATATTCAACGAAGCTTGATACACCGCCCTCATAGCAAAAATTATCTGTCTGTATATTTTCGGGATCACGTTCATCGGTAAGCTGTATATTTATGCCTGCATTGAGGAAGGCTTGTTCACGCAGTCTTGTAGCAAGAGTTTCATAATCGTATACATCAGTTTCGGTAAATACAAGAGGGTCAGCCTTAAAGGTAACGGTAGTACCCGTGTAGGAAGCCTTGCCGATCTTTTGAAGCTCTGTAACGGTATTTCCTCTTTCAAAACGCTGTTTATAGATATCGTTACCGTCACATACCTCGACCTCTGTCCATTCGGAAAGAGCATTTACGACAGAAGCACCGACACCATGAAGACCGCCCGAAAATTTATATCCGCCGTTACCGAATTTACCTCCTGCATGGAGTACCGTGAATACAACTGTCACAGCGGGTATACCCATAGTAGGCTGGATACCTACCGGTATACCTCGTCCGTTGTCACAGACACGTATAACATTGCCCGGAAGGATATTCACCTCAATTTTGGTACAATAGCCTGCAAGAGCCTCGTCAATGGAATTGTCAACTATTTCATACACAAGATGATGCAGACCTCTGGGACCTGTCGAGCCTATATACATACCCGGACGCATCCTTACGGCTTCAAGTCCTTCAAGGACTTGAATCTCATTGGCACTGTAATTTTGTGTCTCATTTATCATATCCAATTATTTACACCCTTTCAAGAAGAATTTTTATTGAGCATCGGAATCGTTGTTTTTTGAATTAAGTTCAAATAATACTTGTGTATTGCCGATATCTCTGGGCAAGCTGCTGCCGATATCATTGTTTTGGCTTTGAGGAGGCATTTTTTGAGTAGCATTTGACTTTGCCTGCAAGAATTTTTTTGAGAAGTCATCATCGACCTGAAGCTGAACGGGAGCAGGTTTTTTTCTGACGACCTTTTTCATTTTGGGCTGACCGACAGAAACAGCCTTTGGTTTTCTCTTTTGAGGATATATCTTATCGTTAAACGGTTCAAGCCTTATGAAGAAAGGGATAACGATATAGAATACAAGGAAGGGGATAAGTACCCACATGATGCCTCGGAGATCCTCATGATTTCCGAAAATAGAAAAGAGAAGCATTATAAGAAATGATATAACACAAACAGCACTTGCAAGAGCATACAATCCACGATGAATGACTATATTTGAGGTACACTGGCATTTATAGCAGTAATATTCACCCTGTTTCCGCAGGAACATAGAATTGATATATGAAATTTTTTTACCGCAGTAGGGACATCTTGATAATATTGCCTTTGACATTTGCAACATCCTTTTCTTAACATATTTAACACCGCAATGTTGAAAACTTTGATAATAGCTCTATTATACAGCGGTGTATGTACAAAATTTAGTTCTGTTATTCGGTCATGGACATACGCTTTGACAGCGTAACGGTAGCAAGCTGACAGATATATATTTTAAAGCCGTCATTTTCGTGGCATAGTACAAAAGATTTCGGAAGCTCATCAGACACATTTATGACTTGTCCTGTTTTTTGAGCATTGGCAAGAAATTCACGGGTCTTGGTGGAGATAGTTGAATTATCGAGATCGAAAATACCGATAATATCGTCTTGTCTGATGACAGTTTCGTTTCCGAGATGGAGATACATTAAGGATCACCCCGTTGGAAATATTTCCCCGTTTTTTACAAGGAATTTATTTTGTGCAGTGATATTGGGATCACAGCAGGTTATGAAGACCTGCATTCCCTGAAGCTTGTCAAGGAGATAGCGTTGTCTTGCAGGATCAAGTTCGCTCATGACATCATCAAGGAGAATAACGGGAGATTCTCCCTTTGATCTGCCTAAAAGAGAGGCTTCCGCAAGCTTCAGTGCAAGGACAGCCGAACGCTGTTGACCTTGAGAGCCGAAGCTTTTGGCATCCTTTCCGTTTATGGTAACGGATATATCATCACGATGGACACCTCTTGTTGTATAGCCGAGGTCAATATCATCGTTTTGTTTTATTTGGAGTGCCGTCAGCAGAGAGTTTTTGATATCGTCACGCAGGATTGTGTCCTGTGAGGCGTAGCTTGATTTGTAGGCTATGTTAAGGCATTCCCTGTGTTGGGATATACCCTCGTAAAAACTCTCGCAGAGAGGGCGTATATTGCTTATATAGGAGTGTCTGTAAACTGCTATATGAGAACCTGCCTCTGCAAGCTTTTCATTCCATATATCGAGTGTATCAGACAGCTCGGAATTTTTCTGTATAGATTTAAGCAAAGCGTTCCTTTGGATAAGAATTTTTTTATAGCGGCTCAAAACAGAGGCATATTGAGGCTTTATCTGACACAATGCACTGTCGATAAAATTTCGTCTTTCTTCGGGACCGTTTTTTATAAGATCGAGATGTTGAGGCGAGAATATCACCGCACAGAAATTTCCGATTATCTGTGACATATAGTCTTTTTGGACGTTGTTAAGGACAGCCTTTCGTTTATTGTTTTGGATAAGGATTTCAACATTTTGCTGACGGTTTGTTGAAAAGAAGGCGGCATTTACCTTGGAATATTTTTGGTCAAAGGCAATAAGCTCACGGTCTTTTGCACCACGGAATGAGCGTCCGCCCGTAAAGAGCCACATACATTCGATGATATTGGTCTTGCCTTGAGCATTGTCACCGTATATGACATTGATGCCCTTTGATGGAAAAAATTCAGCATTTTTGAGATTTCTGTAATTTTCAAAGCTGACACTTTCAACGAACACTCAACACACCTCGAAAATATTTCCGTCAAATTCGGCTGTATCGCCCCTACGCATTTTTTTTCCACGCATGGTGCATATTTCGCCGTTCACCTTGACATAGCCGTTTTGTATGGCAATTTTAGCCTGACCGCCCGTTTGAAAGACACCGAGCATTTTTAGCATGGCATCAAGACGGATAAATTCTTCATTGTCGTTAATGGTTATCTTATTATCAAGCATTTCGCAACCTCACAGGCATTACAAGGAAGATGAAACTTTCGCCTTCGCTTGGCAGTATCATAAGAGGCTTGAGAGAGCCGTTCATTCTTATTCTTACCTCATCTGTTTCGGAAAATTTAAGTGCTTCAATGATAAATTTGTTGTCAAGACCTATTTCGACATAATCGCCTTTGATCTCGGCTTCAAATTCATCATTAGCCTGTCCTTTTGAGGTGTTGCAGGAGGTCGTAACAGTTTCGTTTTCAAAGCAGCATTTGATAGGAGTTTTAATCCTTTCTGTCAGGAGCAGAGACATTCTCTCAATGGTATTTATAAATTGTCTTGTATTGACAGTTACCTCTGTGGTGTAGGATGAGGGGATGGTAGCCTTGTAGTTCATGAATTCTCCCTCTATTATTCTTGTGACAATGGTATAATCGTCTATAACGAGGGTAAGGTTTCTTCCTCCTGCCTGAATGAAGATATTCTCTGTGTCGTCTGATATGAGACTTGAAATTTCCTGCATGGATTTTTTGGGAACTATAAAGCTTTTTTCTCCGCTGTATTGTATAGCTTCAGTTCTGATGGCAAGTCTGTAACCGTCTACTGATACGATCCTGAATGTATTGTTTGATATTTCAAAAAGAGAGCCTTTTTGAGTAGGATTTTCATCTTTATCTGAAACTGCATAGATAGTCTGTCTTATCATGCTCTTAAGAGTTTTTCCGTCAATGGATATTTTTTCGGATGCAGCGGTCATTGGCAGTTCAGGGTAATCCTCTGCGGACAGACCGATTATCTTATAATCGGCTTTTCCTCCTGATATATATATAATAAGCTTTTCATCCGTTTCTATTAAGAGAGTGTCTTCAGGCATTCTCTTTATGATATCCGAAAACAGCTTTGCAGTTACAACGATAGAACCCTCTTTATAAATATCAGCATCAATGGATGTAGTTATACCGATATCAAGATCATATCCGCATAGAGTGATCTTATTCTTTTCGGCTTTTAAAAGTATGCCTTCAAGAGCAGGTATATTTGATTTTGAAGCGACTGCTCTCTGAACGTTTTCAACAGCCTTGTTCAATTTTTGGCGGTCACATTTGAATTTCATGCCTATCAGTCCTTTTTTTGAAAATTAAAAATTTTTTTTGATTCGCCCTTATATATATATATTATATAATATAGTAGTAGTAGTAGGGGCGGTTGAAAAGTTGAAAGTGCCCCGTAAGTCGCTCCTGAAGTGTGTTCCGGGGTTTTTGTCGATGTTGAAAGTTTGTTGAGAGATGTTGAGAAATTGTTAAAAATTTTTAGCTTTCAACAATTATGTTGAAAGCTGTTGGTGGAATGTTGGGGGAAAAGTTGAAAACTTTGTTTTTGGCAATTTTTG
>CACXGJ010000221.1 GCA_902767125.1 uncultured Ruminococcus sp.
ATTGACTTATCGTTGTCAAAAGCATACAGGTTGAAGCAGGAATTTTCTCAACATGGGTATATTTGTCCATGTTTTGAGTAGCAGATTATGGTTTATTCCAGTGCAGTGAGCCTTGTCACAACAAAACCTATGATAACTGTGAGATCATAAAGGATATGGTAGAACAGCAGAAGGATATGAAGATACCGAGCAATCTAATCCCAAGATGTCCCGTATGTGGGAAGCCGATGTCAATGAATCTGCGGTCGGGCGATACTTTTGTTGAGGATGACGGCTGGCATAAAGCCTCTGCAAGCTATGTGAACTTTGTCAAAGAAAATGACGGCAGACATATTTTATTTTTAGAATTGGGAGTAGGAATGAATACACCGAGTATAATAAAATATCCGTTTTGGAGGATGACCTATAATAATCCCATGGCAGTGTATGCCTGTGTGAATTTCGGTGAAGCATATATACCTGACGAAATCAGGAAACGGAGTATTTGTATAAATGACGATATCAGGAAGACATTATTTTTTTCGGATGATGTTGTCAAGTCAGGTGTGTAGATGATTTTTATGTACATTATCTTGGCTGTTGTTTCATGCGATGGGTTTGGAAAAGTCAGACAATTACTTTATTATTGAAGCAAAAAGTTCCCCGACATCTGTTATTGAGATGTCGGGGAATGATGTGTTTAAAGATGTTGATGCAATATCAAAATATCTTGTTCGGTATCTGTATCTAAAGATATTGTCTGAATGGTATCGAGATATATTATTGTGTTACCGTTTATCTGTCCGTTTTCATCAACAATACACAGAAAAAGTTTATTTTGATTATAGTTGCTTACAAAGCCTGATATTATCGTATCACCATATTCAATTGAAATTATTTTGTTATTTTTCTTTGCACAAAAAAGCAATAAAATATTTAGGTCTGTATCATTGTTCAAATCGTCTTTTGTGAGCAGATTATGTTCTTGATTTCGTAAGTGATATAAAGTACTGATTTTCCGTTCATACCAGCCGTCATTATCTACTCTGTATATGTCTTCTGTATTTTTGACAATATATCCGTCATAAAATCCGTGTTCTGTAATATGAGCGATCAAAACATGGTTTTTAGTTACTTTCATAATATGTCCCGTCAAATGTACAAATGTGTTATCAAGGTTTGAATATACACTCACCACTTCATGTGTTTTGGAAAAGTTACGTAAAATTTCATACATTACATATCACCTGTTTGCAAATATAAATCATTTTACAGTTACATTAAAATACTTTTTGGCAATGGTGCCGTTTTCATCCTGAACTTTTATGCAGATATCATAATCTGTATTGGTATAAGGTCTTACAATGATATCTGAATTATCCTTGTAATTCTGACGGACAGTCCACTTTTTCTCGTAACATTTTTTATAGAGTGCCGCATATTTATAACTGCCCATACCGCCTGATGCAGAGCCTTTGAGTGTAACGGTATTTCCTTTTTTGATGGTTGTTGCCGAAATAGAGGAAGTATTGACAAGCTTTGCATTTACCTTCACATCAAAGAATTTTTTGATGATATTGCCTGTGGAGTCCTTTACTTTAACGCATACATCATAGTCGGTTGCTTTTGCAGGCTTTATGATTATTGTATTGTTAGTGCTGTAATTTTGTTTGACAGTCCACTTTTTTTCGGCTTTTTTCTTATAAAGCACGGCATAAGTACAATTTCCTGTTCCGCCATCAGCTTTGGCATTTACTGTTACCGTTGTGCCAAGCACGATTTCATTTTTATCAAGTATGGAATTGTTGGCAAGGTCTTTCAGTTCTTTGAATGGAATGGAATTTTCGTTTGCATATTGTTCGGCAAAGCTTTGTTTTTGACCGTAGACAGTAAGGGCATCACAATGATAAAAGGTTGTTTTGTCAATAGAAACAACGCTTTTGGGAATTGTAATACTTTCCAGTTTTCTGCAATCCCTGAATGAATAGAAGCCTATTGATTTCACAGTATTCGGAATCTCTACATTTGTAAGGCTGTTGCAACCAAAGAAAGTATTGTCTTCTATTGCTTCAAGACCTTCATAGAGCTTTATGGTTTTCAGCTTTTGGCATGATTCAAAAGCGGCATTGCCTATTTTTGAAACCTTTTCGGGCATCGTAAAATCTTCCAATTCCCAGCATGAATAGAAAGCATATTTTTCTATTTCCGTGACATTGTTGGAAAGCTTTACACTTTTGAGTTTGATACAATTAATGAACATATTGTTTTTTATAGAGGTGACACCATCGGGAATGACAATACTTTCCAGACTTTCACATCTGCTGAAGGCACTCTGTTCAATTGCGGTGACTGTGCTTGGTATGTCAACAGCCGTCAGATGATTGCACCTTGAAAAAGCAAGTGTTCCTATCACTGAAACCGAAGAAGGGATAATATATTTTCCTGATCTTCCCGCAGGAACTCTCAATATTTTTTTCATATCCTTGGTGAAAAGCACACCGTCAGCGGATGAATATACACTGTTATTTTTATCGACAAGGATATCGGTCAGTTTGGAGCATTTCAAAAATGCCTCCGAAGAAATGGTTTCGGTATCGGCAGGAATTGTATATGCTCCGCTTTTTCCGTAAGGGCATATCAACATTTCTTTATACTCTTTTGTAAATAAGGCACCGTTATAGGATGAATATACAGGATTATCTTCATCAATATTAATATCTGTCATGTTAGGACAATTTGAAAAGATCATATTGCTCAAATATGATATGTTTTTGGAAATGTTCAAAACCCTGACACCTGTCCATCCTCCAAATGCAGTCCAGCCGATGTCGTTAACGATTTTTCCGTCAATGGTTTCAGGAATGGTGACTTCTTCGTTTCTGCCGTTATACTGTTTGATAATGATCGTATCATCATCTTTTATTTCATACTCAAAATCACCGTAGATTTCTGTCGCACCGACAGAAACGTCTGTACCGACAAGCTGACCGACAGATGTAAAGCCTGTACCGACTATCATCATTGCCGAAAGTGATACAGCAATTATCTTACGCAAAATTTTACCTTTCATTTTAATAGCCTCCGTAATATTATTTTTTGTAATGCAACATAGTGTTTATATCATAACATACAGCTATGGACAAAAAAATTCCCAATTCTTGTATAACATATTATCATATATCCGAAATATTTTCAACATTTCAGATACCTTTTTTTAAGCTGATGCCGGTATTGATTAAAAAGCCGGATTTTGATATAATATTCACAGATAAATAGAAAAAATAAGAAGGAAAATTGTATGATAAAAAAGCTTAAAGAAAAAACAAAAGAAATTAAAAACGCAAATAATACCGTTCTTGAGCCGAAGAAAAATCTTATGATTGAAATTGTGGCAGCGATTTGTCTTGCTGCTTTTTTGGGTACAATATATTTTTTTACAGGAAGTTGGGAATGTCTTTTATGTGCCATAATTGCTCCCATAGTTATGACAGCCTTTTCGCTCCACGCATTTTTCAAAGAAAAACGGCAGGATAAAAACTCGGAAATTGATAAGCAGAAATTTCTCAACGGGGCGAAATACAGACAAAGCGAATGGAAAAATGCTTATTATCAGTATAAGGAAAAGCATACCTTTGAAAAAATCAGCAAAAAGGGCATGAAGCATGATTTGACAAGAAGATACCGCAAAAAAGACTTTTGATATATCAGAGTAGGAAGCCTTCTGATTATCGGATCAATATTGATTCTTTTTATTCCAATGACAGAAGTTAAGGACAAAGTTGCAGCGATTTTTGGCATACTTTGCGGTGGAATGATTTTTTCCATAGGGTTACATGGTTTAATATCAGGTCCCGTGCAAAAATTCTTGAAACAGCAGGCAAATCTGACTGAAATTGAAAAATCCTATGTCAAAGGAAAAATGCTGTCGTTTGGCAATAACGGTATTAACTTGGGAAATTCCTATATGATAATATACAACAGTGAAAATGTTTTTGCTGTTGAGAATAATAATATCCGTGATATGACAAGAAAAATGGTACGTGTAAAGAAATATGAAAACAGCACTTATTCCGGTCAGGAATACAGATATTATGTCAGTCTGATATATAA
>CACXGJ010000222.1 GCA_902767125.1 uncultured Ruminococcus sp.
AACTATATTTTCAGGCTCATAGCCTTTTGATAATATATATTCGTAGGCTTTTGTACAATCCTCGATAGGTGCAGGAAAATGATATTCGGGGGAAAGTCTGTATTCAAATGAAAATGCCTTCAGCTTGCAGTAATTTGCAATAGGCGAGATCAAGGCTCTTGATGAAGCCAAATCGCCCATTCCGTAGCCTCCGCCGTGTGTATAGAAAATTATCCTCTTTTCATCATATTCATCGGGAACAATCCATTCCGCTGTCATGGAAAAATCCTCGACAGGTTCAAAAACTACCTCCTTTGGAAATCCTCGCACATTAAAAAGAGTTGTCTGTCCCGAACGCTGATTTTCAAGAGGCATTCTGTGTATGATATGCTGTGCTGTTCGTATAGTTTTTTCAACTACATCACTTTTCATTAAAAGCTCTCTCCTTTGAGAAAAAGTTATTTCTTCAAGAAATTTATCATTGCAAGACCTGCCCTTGCACCATCGGAAACCGCCTTTGATACCTGAAGCACTCCGCCGATACAGTCGCCTGCTGCAAATACGGACGGGATATTGGTCTGCATATTCTCGTTGACGATTATTTTATTATCCGACACCTCAATGCCGACTCTCCTTGCCAAATCAGTGCTTCCTGCAATGCCCAATGCAATAAATACACCGCTCGTTTCAAAAGTCTCACCGTCATCGAAGGAAACCGATCTTACTGTATCCACACCATTCACCGATATTATCCTTTTGTTTATATGTCCTATATTTTCAGGAAGTTCAGCCTCCATATCAAGACCGTTGGAAAGGACAGTGACACTCTTTGAGGTCTGTGCAAGCACAGAGGCTTCATGCACAGCATATTCACCGTTCCCGATAACTGCTACATCCTTGTTTCTGTAAAAAAACGCATCGCATACTGCACAGTAGCTGACACCTTTTCCTTCAAACTCCTTCAGTCCCTTTATATTTGCCGATTTTCTTGATACTCCCATTGCAAGCAAAACAACATCTGCCTTGTATGAATTTTTCTCTGTATTGATTACAGGCTTGAATGATTCATCGAAATCAAGTGAAATCACCTGTTCTTCAATAAATTCAACACCGAGTTTTTTGGCACTTTCTATTCCACGTGCATACAATTCTTTTCCCGATAAAGGCTCTGTCCCGTAGAAATTCTCTATTTTTTCAGCCTTTTCCAATGCACCCATACCCTTTGATATGACAATGACATCTGTATTTCCCCTTTTCAGATACAGGGATGCCGATATTCCCGCAGGTCCCGAACCTATCACTATTGCCTTTTTCATTTAAGATTTTCACGCTCCCATATTTTATTATATCCTGATTTTTATATATTCAGTCAAACCATTCAAAATCATTATCACATTCTTCAAATATCCATTCGCCTTCATAGCTTTCATCATCATTGCCGTCAAAAGTATCTTGTTTCAAAAGCCTTGTTTCAAACTCTGTCGGATAGTCCGAAAAGGAAACTGTATTTTCATATTCATCATTATGTACATCAAATATCCCCGAAATATAATTATATCCCCTGCTCAATGAATCATACAGGAAGAAATCATTCCCGTCAAATATCCTGCCTTGTTCTCCGTAATCGCTCCGTATCGGTTCGTCCATGCAGATCTCTATGTTTCCGCTGTCGTCACAGCCCTTTGCCAATACATATATTTCCTCATAGTTTCCGAGATAGATATAGATATTTTCTTTTATATATTTCAATCTTGATCTGCAGTTATTCAGGAGCTGTCTTGATAAAATGCTCAATTTTTCGGGAGTTTTCCCCACTAATTTAAAAAGTCCCGCCGAGATCATTATATCATTGTAAACATCAAAATCAATGTAGGTGTCATCATCAGACAGATCAAGCCCGTTCTTTTTCATAAGCTCATAGGATGCCGTAGCTATATATTTATATATCGGATTGAATGACATTGCCTTGAGCTGATCTCTTAACCTTTGTGCATAGTTGAAATTACTCTTTATCATCGTATCACCTTTTTATAAAAAATTTGGTTATTCAGCCATATGCTTCCTTTATAATAATAACACAGCTTTCCATAAAAAAAATCCAATGTTCAAAAAAATTCTTCTACATTGTAAAATTTTACTTTGGATTCATTGTATACTTTAAAGGCACACTTAAGAAAAATTACGGGAGGTAAAAAATATGCTGTTTTTTAAGATCAATATCACAAAGGTAAATAAGCCCTCAAACACACCCACAATGAATCTTCAACCCAAAACATTACGCTCAATAACCTCTGACATCGAAGCCGAATATGACAACAGGATAAGTGTCTTTGCAAAGGATCTTCCTATTGAAAAACACATATACTGCATCACCAAGGAATATGAACTGATAGACAATGCCGTATCCGAATTTTTTGAAAAGGTAAGCATTGATGCAACAAAATATAAGCTCAAGGAGCTTACATATGACCAGATAACAAATATACTTTCGAGTGCCTCACGAAATGATATGATAGAACAGGAATCAAACATTCTTCCCGAAGCATTTGATTTTATGAGCTACAGTATCGGTGACGAGCATATCTGCAAGTACAGCACAAAGAAAAAAATAGAATCATGTATTGAATTCAGCCCCTATCACGATGAACTTATGGAGGAGTTCAAGAGAATATATCAAGGCTCCAAAATAAACTGCCGTTACAGGATACCTGTCCACTATATAATAGAAACGGATGAAGATGAAAATGTCAAGACTCCTGTCGAAGCCCTTGTCAGCACACTTCATCTTAAAAAGCGTGTCCTTTCATCAAGATATAACATTCTTGATGACTCGGATATGAACAGTATCCATAATCTTGAAAGCATATCAAAGGATACCACCCTTGTACTTGATTTGCGTCCGTGTTCGGCTGACAGCCTTGAATTTATGGAATGTATGTCCTTCTTCAGTATATCACAGCTCTGTTCATTTATCAATAAAACAAAAAACAACATACAATACATATTTGTATTTTCCAAAAAAATGGACATAAATACAAAGAATGAATTTCTGTCACATCTCAAGGGAATATCTTTCGTTGAGCTTCACAGCAAGATGCTTTCACATCAGGAATTTTGCCAGCGTCTGGAAATGCAGGCAGTATTCGACAACCTTGTACCCGATTCGTCTCTTACTGCAAATATCAGTGAGAACGAGCATTACAGCTATTCCCAGATAGACGGCATATATCAGAACTGGGTGACTCAAAAGCTCAAAACCGATGTCTATCCGCAATATGCAAACTGTAATACGTCCGCCGAGATACTCCTGAAGAAAACCTCGGAAAATCGCTCGGCATACGCTGAACTTCAGTCCATGATAGGTCTTGAAAGCGTTAAAAAACAGATAGACAAGATACTCTCCTTTTTCAAGCTCTATCAAATATATAAAAGCAATGATCCCGATTTTGAAAAGCCTTCAATGCACATGGCATTCATGGGAAGCCCCGGAACCGCAAAGACAACTGTTGCAAGGCTTTTTGCAAGGATACTCAAGGATAACAAGATAATTACCAAGGGCAATTTCGTTGAAGTCGGACGTGCCGATCTCATCGGTCAGTATGTCGGATGGACAGCCAAGATCGTCAGACAAAAATTTGAAGAAGCACAGGGCGGTGTGCTTTTCATTGACGAGGCATATTCTCTGCTCGAAGAAAAACATGGTCTTTATGGTGATGAGGCTATCAATACCATCGTTGATGAATGTGAGAAAAGACGCAATGACACGATAGTGATATTTGCAGGATATCAGGAACCGATGAAAGAATTTATTTCCAGAAATCCGGGGCTGCGTTCAAGAGTCAGCTTTCAGATAAGCTTTGAGGACTATACTCCCTCGGAGCTGCTCCGTATCATCAAACTTATGGCTAAAAATAAAAAACTGAATATCTCCTCAAATGCCGATAATATGCTGATGGATATATTCTCGTCAGCCTGCAAGAGCAAGGACTTCGGCAACGGCAGATTCGCAAGGAACATGATAGAAAAGGCTCTTATGAACCACGCCCATATACTTGCAGATTCACCCGATGGTATCGACAATTCAGCTCTGTTCACACTTGATAAAAGTGACTTTGAGGGTATATATAAACCCGATGATTCCCAAAGCTCAAAGATCGGCTTTTGACCTCGATAAGCAATTATTCCCCCGCCTCCGATACGTCACAGGCGGGGGAATATGTCGCTTGACAAGCATTTTTGATATATGATATAATATTTTTTGTCAGATAAAGGCTGAAGTTTTCTCGAAATAATAAGAAGGCTTCAGCTGTCAAAATTTTTTATAAAAAGGAGGGTTTTAACAGTTAAAACAATTTTATAAAAAGCTATAAAAATATGTTGACTTTTATAATTTTCGCAGCATATCAAAATAATTTTCAAAAAGAAAGAGGGGTGAAAACCGTTATTGAAAGT
>CACXGJ010000223.1 GCA_902767125.1 uncultured Ruminococcus sp.
AAAAGTCAACATATTTTTATAACTTTTTATAAAATCGTTTTAACTGTTAAAAGCCTCTTTTTAAAAAATCCTTTATTGGAATTTTATCATACAGCCTTTTTATAGTCAATCAAAAAACTTTATTTTTTTTATACAGTTGACATTTTTCGGATTATGATGTTAAATAATATCAGGGAATATCCGCAAAAAGAAAAGAGTGATAATATGCAGGAAATAAAAGGAAAATGCGTTTCACAGGGCATTGCATTCGGAAAAATACTTTTTTATTCCAACAATATAAGCAATGTGCAAAAATATAATGTCGATGATACGGATGCCGAGCTTCAAAGATACAAAAAAGCATTGGAGCCTGCTGTGTCCCGATTGAAGTCATTATATTACGATACAAGAAAAAATATAGGTGAAAATGAGTCTGTCATTTTTCAGACACACATAATGATACTTGAGGATGCACAGTTTATAAAAAATGTTGAGGATGTTATAGTAAAAAATAAGCTGAACGCTGAATATGCAGTATATGCGACCGCTCTGAAAATCGCTGAAATGTTCAAAAAAATAAATGATGAATATTTACAGCAGAGATACTTTGATATACTTGATTCCGCAAACACATTGCTGGAGATACTTGAACCTGAAACCCGGAATTTTCATGATACCGAAAAATTAATCATCGCTGCCGCACAGCTTCTTCCCAGCGATATAGTCAGATTCAAAGAATTTGACTGTCTCGGCTTCATAACAAATACAGGAGCCGAAAATTCCCATGCAGCCATACTTGCACGTTCAACAAAGCTGCCTGCGGTGATCAACATCAATGAAGACCTTTCAAGATTTGACGGACTTTCTGCCATAATAGACGGTCACAACAATAAGATCATCATCCAACCCGATGATGATACATTGGCTTTATATAAAATCAAATGATCCTTGAGGTAATGTCTTATGAATGAAAAAGAACTTTTAAAAAATAAAGCACTGAAAGCTGTCGAGCTTCTCGAAAAGGAATATCCCGATTCCTTATGCTCACTTGAATATACCGATCCGCTGCAGCTTCTCATAGCAACAAGGCTTGCCGCTCAATGCACAGACAAGCGTGTAAATATGATAACTCCTGCACTCTTTGAACGATACAGGAATGTTCACGACTTTGCGGATGCAGATGTCGATGAGGTCGGACAATATATATATTCATGCGGATTCTATAAAACAAAATCAAGAGATATAGTTTCAATGTGCCAAATGCTGATATCCGAATATAACGGTGTCGTTCCCGATACTGTCGAAAAACTCACAAAACTCCCCGGAATCGGACGAAAAACCGCCAATCTTATAGTAGGTGATATCTACAAAAAGCCTGCTGTCGTTGTCGATACACACTGTATTCGCATTACAGGACGGCTCGGACTCCACAGCATTAAAGATCCTGCCAAAATAGAAGATATTCTGCGTGAGCTGCTGCCTCCCGAAAAATCAAATGATTTCTGTCATCGGCTCGTTCTGCACGGACGTGCCGTATGCGACTCAAGAAAACCCAAATGCAGTCAGTGCTGTATGAAGGACATCTGCGACCATTTTGCAAATGCTCCGAAAAACTAATAATCAAGCCCTGTCCGTGAAAAAATAATCAAAACATCATTTTTTATGCGAGGTTATTTTTTTATGGATAATTTGATAGTCTTATCGGACGTATGCAAAATATATGATTCAAAAAACAATTCTGTCAATGCCTTGCAGCATATATATCTCAATATCGGAAAAGGTCAGTTCATTTCCATCATCGGTCAGTCAGGTTCGGGAAAATCTACTCTCATGAACATTCTCGGCTGTCTCGATACACCTACAAGCGGTGAGTATTTTCTTGACAATATCCCTGTCTCTGACATGAAGGAAAAACAGCTCTCTTTTATCAGAAACAATATCATAGGCTTTATCTTCCAGAGCTTCAATCTTATCCCTTCTCTCAATGCCATCGAAAATGTTGAGCTTCCGCTTATTTACAGGGGCATAAAAAAATCAAAGAGAAGGCTTCTTGCCACCAATGCACTCAAAACAGTCGGGCTTGAAAAGCGTATGCTGCACAAGCCCTTTGAGCTTTCGGGCGGTCAGCAGCAAAGAGTTGCCATTGCACGAGCCATTGCCGCAAAACCTAAAATAATCCTTGCGGATGAGCCTACGGGAAATCTTGATTCAAATTCGGGCGATGAGATAATGGACATCCTCAAGGAGCTTCACCGTCAAGGAACGACCATTGTTCTTATAACTCATGATAATAGTATTGCGAGAATGGCTGAAGGATGTATAAGGATATCTGACGGAAGAATATATTCCTGATATGCAAATAAAAAACGTGTCCTGCCACACAAAGCAGAACACAGTATCAATAAATGCCCCCATGCTTAAGCAAGGAGGCATTTTCTTATGATCCATCGGGGGCTCGAACCCCGGACACCCTGATTAAAAGCCAGGTGCTCTACC
>CACXGJ010000224.1 GCA_902767125.1 uncultured Ruminococcus sp.
CAGTTATTGGAGGAAGAATTTATGATAGCAGTAGCAATAGACGGTCCGGCAGGGGCAGGCAAAAGCACTATCGCAAAAAAAGTATCGGCTGAACTTGGATTCATATATGTCGATACAGGTGCAATATACAGGGCTGTAGGTCTTGCGTGCATAAAAAAAGGCATAGACGAGGGCGACAGCAGGGCTGTTAAAAAACTTCTGGAAGATATTGATATAAGAATAATTTTCTTTAACGGCGAACAGCATATATTACTGAATGACGAGGATGTTTCGGGAGAGATACGTACAGAAACAGTTTCAATGGCGGCTTCAACTGTATCGGCTATACCTGAAGTGAGAGAATTTTTGTTGGCATTGCAGAGGGATTTTGCCTTGACAGATAATGTTATCATGGACGGCAGGGATATAGGTACAGTGGTATTGCCGAATGCACAGGTCAAGATATTTTTGACAGCTTCCCCCGAAGTAAGGGCAAGGAGACGAGTCGAACAGCTTGCAGAAAAAGGTGAAAGTGCAGATTATGAAACTGTTCTTGCGGATATAGTCAAGCGTGACCATAACGATTCCAGCCGTGAGATAGCTCCCCTGAAGCCTGCTGACAGTGCATTTATCGTTGATACCTCCGATATAACGCTTGAGGAGTCTGTTAAAAAGATCGCTGATATAATAAAGGAGAATATTGAATAATGAAGATGAGTCCGCTTTATCGTTTCGGCAGAGGATTGCTCATGCCGTTTTATAAGCTTTTGTTTTGGTATAAAATAAAAGGTCGTGAAAATGTCCCCGATGACGGAGCATTTATAGTCTGCTCAAACCATCTGTCGAATAATGATCCTGTACTTTTGGGAATCGCAATAAAAAGACAGGTGTTTTACATGGCAAAGGCAGAGCTGTTCAGAAATCCCATAGCCGGCTGGGTGATAAGACATCTCGGAGCATTTCCCGTAAACCGTGGTGCAGGTGACGGCAAGGCTATAAACGAAGCTGAACAGATAGTAAAAGACGGAAAACTCCTTGGAATATTCATCGAAGGTACACGCTCCAAAACAGGCGAGTTTTTAAGACCGAAATCGGGAGCGTCAATAATAGCTCATCAGATGAATGTACCTGTGATACCTGTATGTATAACCCCGAAAAATAAAAAAATAAGGGTATTTCAGCAGGTGAAGATATCCATAGGCAAGCCCATGACACCTAATGAACTCGGACTTGATAAGGGTACTCCCGAGGAATACAGAAATTCGAGCCGAAAGATAATGGCGGAAATAAAAAAATTGAGGGAAAATGATCTGAAATGAAGATAACGGTAGCAAAGTCGGCAGGATATTGTTTCGGAGTCAGCCGTGCGGTGAACATGGTCGAGGAGCTTCTTGACAAAGGAGAAAAGGTATGCACTCTCGGTCCTATAATCCATAATCCCCAAAAGGTGCGTGAATTTGAGGAAAGGGGAGTCAAAACAGCAGAAACTCCGGAGGAAGCCGATAAAAATTCCATACTCGTGATAAGAGCTCATGGGATTCCGTCTCAAACCGAAGAAAAAATAAAGTCACTTGGACTGAAATATGAAAATGCGACCTGCCCTTTTGTAATAAAAATTCATAATATAGTGTTGCAACATTCAAAAATTTGTGATATAATACTTATTGCAGGCGATAGAAGTCACCCCGAAGTACAAGGAATAATAGGTCATTGCAGCTCCGAATGTCATGTGTTCTCAAATAGTGACGCACTGGATGGGCTGTTGGAAAAATTTCCGTATATAAAACAAAAAAGTGTGTGTGTCGTTGCTCAAACCACTTTTGATATGACGGAATGGAAAAAATGTTTGTCGAAGGTCAAAAAACTCTGTACAAATTACAAAATATATGATACAATATGTAATGCAACGTCTGTTAGACAGTCTGAAGCAGAAATATTGGCATCGCAGTCTGACCTTATGCTTGTGATTGGCGGAAGACACAGTTCAAATACTAACAAGCTTTTCAATATATGCAAAAGCAGATGTATGGAAACGTATCTTATCGAGACCGCTGACGAATTGCCGATGTCAGCAATCAAAAAGTCCTGTTCTATAGGCGTTACAGCCGGTGCATCGACTCCGGCAAGCATTATTAAGGAGGTTTTACAAACCATGACGGAAGAAATCAAAGAAGAAATGAAAAAGGTTGAGGAAGGCGAAGAAAACTTCAAGGAACTTCTCGAAGAGTCACTCAAAACTTATAATACAGACGGAAGGGTAAAAGGTATTGTCGTAGGCATTACACCTACTGA
>CACXGJ010000225.1 GCA_902767125.1 uncultured Ruminococcus sp.
GGAACAAATCCCAAAACTGCACCTACACCGCCTATGATACCGTCAAATACAAGACCATGAAGCCATTCGGGAGTATTCTCAAAAAGCGGTTCGAGAAGTGCGGGAATACCGGGTATCCATACACCATACTCTGAATTTTCGGGCATATCTTCAGCTTCATCACCTGTTGCCTCATCATATATATCGGCGAAAGTATATTCCAAATCATTTTCTTCATAATATTCAATCACGGAATCGGCATAAGTGCCGTATGCCTCGTCAAAGTCACCGAAGCTTCCGTCCTCTATCGCAGCATAAATATCCTCTGCACCTAAAACATCTGCATCAACAGCAGCTTTTATTTCACTTTTAAACTCATCGGACCAGATATTCTTCTCTGCATACTCGTCCATTGCGGCATCATAATCATCACGACCTATTCCGAACAGATACCAGCCGTCACCGAAAACACCGTCATTTGCCCAGTCTGTAACGATAGTTCCGAGCGAATCGCCCCACGGCATCGGTACAGGCATCATGACAAATGCGTATATCAGAAACATGATAACTGCAAATATCGGCAATGCAAGAATACGGTTTGTAACAACCTTGTCTATCTTGTCGGATATAGTCAATGCACCCTCTGATTTTTTCTTGTAGCACTTTTTCAGAAAAGATGTAATATACTCATATCTGTCATTGGTGATAATGCTTTCGGCATCATCATCAAGCTCCTTTTCGGCAGCCTCAATGTCCTTTTCAATGTGTGACAGTTTTTCCTCCGATATTTTGAGCTTTTCGATTATCTTCTCGTCACGCTCAAATATTTTTATTGCATACCATCTCTGCTGCTCCTCGGGCATTTCATGAAGTACGGCTTCTTCAATATGTGCAATTGCATGTTCAACGGGTCCCGAAAATGAATGCTGCGGAACAGTTTTCGCACCTTTGGCGGCATCTATTGCAGCTTCGGCGGCAGTTGTCACTCCATCTCCCTTTAATGCCGAAATAGGTATTATTTTACAGCCGATAGCCTTTGAAAGTTCTTCTATCTTAATAGTATCACCGTTTTTGCGTACAACATCCATCATATTGAGTGCAATTACAACAGGTATACCCAATTCAACGAGCTGTGTCGTGAGATACAGATTTCTTTCAAGGTTGCTTGCATCAACTATGTTCAGGATAACATCGGGCTTTTCGTCAACAAGATAGTTTCTTGCAACGATCTCCTCCGGTGTATACGGCGAAAGCGAATATATACCGGGCAAGTCCGTTATAGTAACATCACTGTGTTTTTTAAGCTTTCCCTCTTTTTTCTCAACGGTAACGCCGGGCCAGTTTCCTACAAACTGATTTGCTCCCGTCAAAGCATTGAATAACGTTGTCTTGCCGCTGTTCGGGTTTCCGGCAAGAGCTATTTTTACAGCCATTTTTTTCACCTTTCCTTTTATTCTATTTCGATCATTTCAGCATCCGCTTTTCTCAACGACAGCTCATAACCTCTCACAGTAATTTCTATCGGATCACCGAGCGGTGCAAACTTACGTATATATATTTCCGTATTGCGTGTAATGCCCATGTCCATGATCCTACGCTTGATAGCACCCTCACCATGCAGTTTGATAACCTTAACTCTGTCGCCTGCCTTGGCATCCTTGATAGTCTTCATAAACTACTCCCTCTTTCATACCATAATTTTTTTTGCCATTTCACTATTGACAGCAATCCTTGAATTTTTGACATTGATGATAACATTCCCTGCAAAAGTGTTCACAACACTTACAGTGCTTCCCGCTATCAGTCCAAGGTCTTCAAGATGCTTTTTCACATCAGGTGAACCGCCCACTTTTTTGATGACAAGTTCTTCACCCGTATTTGCGAGTGTCAAGGGTATCATTTTTTTCTTCCTCCTTTGAAGCAGAAATGGTTAGACAGATAAAATTAAACATAACTAACCGATAAATAGTCTAACACATCTGATGTACACTGTCAAGTCCTTTTATAAAAAAATGATATGGATTTTTCAAATAGTATGTGTTATAATCAATTTGTCATTATTAATATACATCAAAAATTTACAGGAGGCTTTTAACAGTTAAAACTATTTTATAAAAAACTATAAAAATATGTTGACTTTTATAATTTTTAAACAGAAAGAGAGGTGAA
>CACXGJ010000226.1 GCA_902767125.1 uncultured Ruminococcus sp.
CGGGTACTGCCGCAACACCGCCCTTTGCAATCGGGAAAAGCGTATCAATTGTTCTCTGACCTGTTGTCAGAAGAATATCGGGAGAGAGCTTTTTCTTATACGGTCTGCCGACACGGACAGGCCATTTTACCGCCATTTTGACATTATTTTTCTTACCGTTATCGTCAAGAACAGCAACTGTTTCATCAATGGTAAAGTCACCCTCTTTAATATCAACAACCTTGCCTTTTACTCCATTTGGAACGAGAATTTTATGAAGTACGGCATTAGTTTCCTTGACAGTTCCTATTACATCACCCGAAACGAGTTCAGCACCTTTTTTTACTGTCGGAACAAAATGCCATTTTTTATTGTGGTCAAGTGACGGCACTTCAACTCCTCTTTTAAGGCTGTTTCCTGCAACCTTCATTATTTCGTTCAACGGTCTCTGTATACCGTCATAGATTGCTCCGATAAGTCCCGGACCGAGTTCAACCGAAAGCGGGGCTCCTGTTGATTCAACTATCTCACCGGGACCGAGTCCGGAGGTTTCCTCATAGACCTGTATAGATGCCTTGTCGCCGTGCATTTCGATTATCTCACCGATAAGTCTTTCACTGCTGACCCTTACAACGTCAAACATATTTGCATTACGCATACCCTCTGCTATAACGAGAGGTCCTGCAACTTTTGTAATAATTCCGTTTGTCAAATATAAACACCTCAATTTCCAAAGAGAATATCCGAGCCGACTGCCTGTTCAACGAACATTGAAAGTCTTTTCTGACCAATGCCCTTTTTACCGCCCGCAGACGGTATCGGTATGACTGCAGGAACAGTCCTTTCTGCAAATCTGCTTCTTTCCTTTGCGGAAAGCTCAAACAATTCCTCTGTCATATATATGATCGCATAATCATCACTTTCGGCGATCCTCTTTAATAAATTACCCGACTCAAAAGGCTCATCGCATATAAACATATCTATGCCGACTGCACCAAAGCCCTTTATGCTTTCACTGTCGCCTATTACGGCAATATTCTTAACCATAGATGATACGCAGCCTTTCCTTTATTTTATCAGCGGGAGTTTTTGTTTTGATACCGCCTGCAATGATATTGACGAGTTTTCTTTCATATTCACAGGCTGTATAATATCCCAGCAACGGCTCCGCTCCCGAACAGGAATGTCTGCACAATTCCCTTGCAAGCTCCATTGTACCGTTGTCAACGAATTTTTCAAATTCAGACGGAGATTTTTTATATATCTCCATAGCCTTTTTGCAGTCATAGGCATCCGTTTTCTCAAAATATTTTATAAGAGCTTCACTGCCCTGAACGGTATTTTTTATAACAGCCTTGATATCTATGCCGTCACATTCGCATAATGCCTGTTCAAGATAGCTGTCTGTACAGTTATTTTTAGCTGCTCTTAAAGCTATTTTCACATCCGAGTAGAAAACAGTCCTATTTATGTATTCCCTTATAAAAACAGACTTCGTTTTTTTGGCTTCAAGCAAAAGTTTCTGCATGACAGCTTTATCTATAACCGCATCGCTCAACCTTGCATCCTTCGTTTCAGCCAAAAGACTATAAGCATTGTCGGCAGCATTTCCGAGCCATTCGGGGAGTTTATCAAATCTTCTGTTTTCAACAGCACTGATAATAGCTTTTGTATCTATCGTACATGGTGTTATAAACAGATCATCATAATCCCTGTCAGACATAGTGCCTTTTATGACTGTCTTTAAATTGTGTATATCATTTTGTATAAAAAACGGCTCAAACAGCTTCATATCGGGAGCAATGCCCTTAATATATTTCCACATATTTTCGGTATTGCTCTCAATAAGGGAATTTATATTTTCACCGTCACCGAAACCCTTGTCCTTGAGGAAGCTCACAAGACTCTTTTCATTCTGCATGGTCAGCATTTGGTCAATATCAGAGGATGAGAGCAATTTTTTTTCTCTTGCCCTTACAGAACCGATAGAAAATTCGTATTCCATAAAAATACATCCTCCTTATTCCTTAAAAAGTTCTCTGCTTATCAGGTCTTCTATTTCCTCATGTTTTTC
>CACXGJ010000227.1 GCA_902767125.1 uncultured Ruminococcus sp.
ATAATCACAATTGATAGAATTATTATTCACTTTGCAGTAGCCTCTCGATGTATAGAAAACATCTGTGATATTGTAGCTTTTGAAGGTGTTGCTGATAGTTCTGACAGCCTTGTTATAGAGCTTTTTGACTTTTTTGTCAAAAGGTCTGTTTTCCCATAGGATATTTGTTGCTTCTTCAATGCTTACACTCCGACCTATGCGGTCAATGCACAGAGCAAAAAGCTCCTTTGCCTTTGAGCTGTGGAAATCTACTGCAAGGTCATTGACGAATACCTCAAAATTACCGAAGGTAGTCACCTTTATATTTTTCTTTTTCTTCCAAAGCTCTGAAAGGTCCTCACCTATCAAAAGTGCCATAGGTTTGTCTTTATTCTTTTCTACAAAATCAGAAAGTTGCATATCATCATTTTCATGTGAACAAATAATAAATTCATTTTCGATATTATATTTTTTTACAGTGATATTTTCACAGTAAAAAACTTTTTTCTTTTGGATATCTTTACACGGTATATTCAAATTAATCGTCCTCCGATATGATATGAATAAAGCTAAAAATGATTATAATAATAATATTCCAAAATGTCAAATTTCTTTGTGAGTATTAATCAGTTTTTATTTGAGAAAACAAATATTTTCATCAATTCAGCCTTGGAATTAACGGAAAATTTTTTGTAGCAGTTATGCAATAATTTTTTTACAGTACCTTCTTTTATGCAAAGAGACATTGCGGTATATTTGTTTGTAAAGCCGTTGAGAGCAAATATGAGTACCTCCTTTTCTCGTGGTGTAAGATTTGCAAAAGATGATTTTATTGAATCAAATGGAACATTATTGAATATATCGTCAATATCGGATATAAAAAAATTATTGTCATTATCCGCCATGATAACACTCTCCTAAAATATTTTTAAAAAAATTTGAACCTACATTATTTTATTATATCACATAAATTGCTACCGATATGCTACTTTTTATTGCATTTAAGAATAAAAAATGACGAATATATCAAAAAATATATCCGTCAAAGATTTTTTTACTCATGCACCACACAGGCACATGATATTCAGGCATTGTCTTCTATTTTGAGCAGATAGAGCTTGTCATTGAGTTTGAAGCCCGTTTTATTCCAAAGTGCCATGGCAGAAGGATTTCCAACATGAGAATAAAGCATTGGAGTGTGTCCCCTGTCCTTTATGATATTGGAAACGAAGGTACACATTTTTGTTCCGAAGCCCTTGTTTCTTTCAGTCTTGAGGACTGCAACGGATTTTATTCTGATATAATCATCGGTGGTGCTTCCGACCGATGCCACAGCTACAGCTCTTTTGTTTTTTACAAGGGCATAAAGCTCGGTGTTGAGATATTCCTCGACCTTGCGTTCAAATTTTTCGTTCCATCTGAATTCATCCCTGCACTGCTCATAAAAATCCCTTATGAGCTTGATATGCTCCGGATTTTCCTTGTTGATCCTGATGATCTGCTCATCATCACCGAGAGCAGGCATTTCTGATTTTTCCTTTTTTTTCTGTGTGAACACTGCAAGTGAAAATTCATCCTTTACGACATAATCGAGATCAAGTGAAGCAAGTGCATACAGATCGGACAAATTGCTCGAAACATCCTGCTTTACATATATTTCTGCTTTCGGTATTTTTCGGTCACGCAGGAATCGGCATATATCAATGAGTTTTGCAGTATCATTCTTGATGTTTGATGATGTCCATATCCATACTCTGTTGCCTTTTTTTGCGGTAGAAATTATAACATTCTTATGATCCGAATACAGCTCATAGCTTTCATCATTTCGTGCAGACTCTATGGAATTGAATATAATAGAATCCGCAATATATTCGGGATTTCTGAATATCTCATCATTTCCCGATATTCTGTCAAATTTCAAAGCCATAAAAAAACCCCCTTTGTTTTTCCTGACTGCATATACAGTCCAAGATAATTTTATTTTACTACTTTTAGCATATTATTGCAATAACTAATGGTAAAAAATCCCCAAAGACTGCATTTGAGGACAGACAGAGGATGACCAAACGGGAAATAAACAAAAACGGGCTGAACCTTGTTAGGGAACAGCCCGTTTGATCAATTTTTATTTCTCGTCTATGACAACATCTGTCTCTTTATTTCTGTTTACAAAAAACATTTTTGACTTCTTGTCATAGGCGGAGTCGCACTTTTCACCGTTATACTCTGCGGTTGCATCAGTACCTTTCAGGGTAACGATCTTTACGGTGTCGACCTTGCCTTCACCTTTTATATAAGCATCTGTATAAAACATAAATTATTCCTCCTGTTCTGCTGTAAGCATAAACGATAAGGTTTCCTTTTTTCCTACGGCTACATATTAACATATTTCTTTATTAAAAACAATAGGTTTATTTATTAAACTTGCATAGTATACTTCTGAATTTTTTGTGCATAATTTAAAATCACTTGTCAAATTACACATATTTTCATCTTGTGTTAAGTATAAAATACCGTATTATATTTAATCCAACATTTTTTGCTTTTTTATTTTGGAATATTCTGTGAGGTATGAGCATATAATTCATTAAGAGAGAATAGAATGTTATTGTTGCCTTAAAAATCGGAGGTGCGGTCGGTGAAAAAAACTGTTATCGTTTGCTTTATATCTGTACTTATCGGAGTTTTGCTGACTTTTTCAACGGTGAGAGCCGCAGGAAGCGACGTTGTATTTGAAGGAAGTGCCAAAAATTTCATTGATATTCGGAACAGCAACTGTCTTTTCGGGAATTTCAATGATCTCTATCCCGGCATTGACCTTACAAGGACTCTTGATATCCATGATCCAAGCTCAAGGAATGCACAGATATATATCCGTGCAAGAGCCGTTAAAAGTGAATATCAGCCCTTGCTGAAACAGATGTCGCTGTATGTTCTCGATGAAAGCGGAAGGATCATTTCATCAACAAACGATTTGTCACAAAAAATATTTTTGTGTGAGCTTGAAGGCGGTCAGGAAAAGTCATTGAAGCTTCGTATCCATATAAATTCAAAAATGTCCGATCAGCTCAACTCTACCTATCAGAAAATAGAATGGATATTTTCTGCAAATGAAATAACTGATACAAGTATTGCAGGAATCCCAAAGACAAACGGCAATTATAATTCTGTCGTATACCCTGTGACGGTCATATCACTTGTTTCTTTTTTGCTGACACTCATTTTATCCGAAAGAACAAGATATCTATAATATTTTTAACCTAAATGGGCAAGAAGTCCCCCGCCTCTAAGGCAGTGGGATGAATTGCCCGTCAGCCGCAAGGCTGACTTATTATTTCTTGACATAAAAAATAAAGAATGTTATAATAAATTCAGATAAAA
>CACXGJ010000228.1 GCA_902767125.1 uncultured Ruminococcus sp.
TAAAAATCTGAATATCATCTATGAAAAGCTGTTGCTTTTCATACTCGTGATAATTTTATTGATATCTGCATGGTGTGTTTATGACTGTTGGTACGTCTTTGAACACACCGCAGATAAAAATTTATTTCGATACAGACCCGGTAATACTGTCAATGCTGTTGCGGGAGATAAGCAGATCTCCGATGACATGGTCGCATGGATAACTGTTGATGATACAGAGATAGATTATCCGATCATGCAGGCGGCTGACAATACAAAATATCTCAATACTGATCCTTTCGGGGGATATTCCCTTGCGGGCAGTATCTTTCTTGACAGCAGAAATTCATCAGATTTTTCCGATGACTATTCTCTTGTATACGGTCATCATATGGAATACGGAAGAATGTTCGGTACTCTTGATAAATTTCTTGACAGAGATTTTCTTTCAGAGCATTCACAGGGTACTCTTATGATAGGGAAAAATGCTGATATCACCTTCCGACTCAAAGTGTTTGCGGCATTCCGTGCAAGTGCAAAGGATGATGCTGTTTTTGAACCCGGCAGGGGAGAGATAAGGGAGTTCATCTCTCAAAAGGCTCATATTTCTGTTGATGAGGATAAAAGGCTTTTGTGTCTTTCGACCTGTGCTGAAGGAGATGCCGTTTCAAGGATAGTTGTTTTCTGCTATATAAATGATGAATAAATGAAGGGAGGGCTTGTATTATGAAGGCTTTGCGGAAACTGCTCCGTTGGGTTGGCATTTGCACACTCTCCCTTTTTGTTTTTTTAGGTGAAGGTGTGCAGGTCTGCTCATACGATTCAATGACGGTACAAATACCTGTCAAATGTGTTTATATGCCCGAATTTGATGATTATACCTATAATATTTCGATCGAGCCGTTGGATAAAGGTTCACCTGTGCCTGATGAGGATGATATCTCTGTTTTGCACGACAATACAGGATATTTCAAAATGAACGCATCCGTATCGGGTACTTTCAGATATAAAATATTTGAATCCCGTACCGATGATGAAATAATAGTTCAGGACGGGATTATCTACAATATACAGCATGATATGTGTGTTTATAATATAACTCTTTTTGTAACTGAAAATGATGACGGAATGTTAAGCTATTCTGTCACTGTGACCACCGATGAAAATGGATTCAAAACGGACTCTGTTAAGTTTAAGGATAAGATAGTGTTGGATGAGGAATTTTCGGATGACGAAAGCTCGGATGAAGAAAGCTCCGAAGATGAAAGCTCGGATAATGAAAGCTCATCTCCTGTCACTGAATCATCAGTAAACAGCCGAACATCAGTTCCGCCTGATTCCGACAAAACTACTGTTTTGACAGGCGATACGGCAAATACAGGCTTTGTTGTCCTGTTGTTTCTCATTTCATTGTGTACCTGTGCAGTTATAATTGTTTTCGACAGAAAGCACACAAAAGAAAGTGATAACTCCGAAGACGATTAATATTACATGATTGAAAACAAAAAAGATATGATTCCATGCGGCAATTGTCCAAAGGAATCATATCTTTTTTTGTATTGCTTACAGATTTCTGTCAGCGGTTATTTAAAGTATCTTACACCGCTTTCAAATATCTTCTGATCCTTTTCAAACGGTACGTTGAAGTAGAGATTATCGCCCTTACGTTCAGAATGTCCCATTTTTCCGAGAACACGTCCGTCAGGGCTTGTGATGCCCTCAATGGCACATACAGAGCCGTTGGGATTATATTCAATGTCTGAAGCCTGCTGTCCGTCAGGTGAAACATACTGTGTTGCGACCTGTCCGTTTTCAATGAGAGCTTTGAGAACGTCATCATTTGCAACGAATCTTCCCTCACCGTGAGATATCGGTACAGCGAATATATCTCCTGCATTGACTGACGAGAACCACGGGGATTTCACGGAGGTAACTCTCGTATATGCCATTCTCGAAATATGTCTGCCGACTGTGTTGAATGTCAGGGTAGGATCAGTCTCTTTGAGGTCAACTATTTCACCGTAAGGCACAAGACCGAGTTTTATAAGTGCCTGGAAACCGTTGCAGATACCGAGCATTAATCCGTCACGCTTTTTGAGGAGGGTATTTACAGCCTCTGAAACTCTCGGATTACGGAAGGTCGTTGCAATGAACTTGCCCGAACCATCGGGTTCGTCACCACCTGAAAATCCTCCCGGAAGCATTATCATCTGTGAATCGTTTATAAGTCTGACCATTTCTTCAATAGTTTCCTCAATGGCATTTGGGGTAAGGTTGCGGACAACGAGTAATTTTGGTTCTGCACCTGCTTTGACGAATGCACGGGCAGTATCAATTTCACAGTTAGTGCCTGGGAATATAGGGATAAATACCTTTGGTTTAGCTGTTCTGATAGCAGGAGATGATGTATTTCTTTCTGTATAGAGAGGTACTTCAACTTGATTCTGTGGACAAGCGGCTTTTGTCGGGAACACGCCTTCTAATTTGCCTGTCCATGTTTCGATAAGCTCATCTATTGAAAGAACAGTGCCGTTGACAGTAATGCTTCCGTCATCGGTAGTTGTACCGAGTTCATAGTGAAGCACATCTTTATCAAGGTTAGTGCCGTCAGCCAATTCTATAACAAGGGAGCCGCTCAATGGTGCAAACAATTCATCATTTGTAAGGTTCTTTGCAAATTTGAATCCAATCTTGTTACCGAAGGACATCTTTGCAACGGTAGCGGCTGTACCGCCCTCTTTTACAACGGAGGCTGCAAGCACTTTACCGTCATTCATGAGAGCATAAACAGCATTGTACATTGCTTTGAGTTTATCCCAATCGGGAAGGAGTGATTTTTTATCTTCGGGAACGGGGATATATATAACTTTTGAGCCGGATTTTTTAAATTCGGCAGAAATGGTTTTGGAAGCCTTTGTCATTGCAACGGCAAAGCTCACAAGAGTAGGCGGAACATCAAGGTCTTCAAAGGAGCCTGACATACTGTCCTTGCCGCCGATTGAGGGAAGTCCCATTTTTATCTGTGCAACGAGTGAGCCGAGCAATGCAGCGGCAGGCTTGCCCCATCTTGACGGAACATCATGGAGTCGTTCAAAATACTCTTGGAATGTCAGTCTTGCTGTCATTGGGTTTGCACCGATAGCAAGGAGCTTTGAAAGTGATTCTGTTACGGCATATGCTGCACCGTGGAAAGGACTCCATCTTGAAATACCGGGGATATATCCGTATGACATAGCTGTTGCATCATCAGTTTCACCTTCAAGGAGAGGTATTTTAGCCGCCATAGCATCTTCGGGAGTAAGCTGTGTGACACCGCCGAAGGGCATCAATACAGTAGCTGCACCGATACTTGAATCGAATCTTTCACACAAGCCTTTTTGAGAGCATACCTCAAGTCTTGACATATTTTTCTTGAAAGCGGTTGCAGTATCAAGATTAGCGAGAGTTTCCGGAGCGTGATTTCTGTAACTCTTGTCGGGGTCGGGAGAGGTTATATAAGCCTGTGCTATCTGTGTAACGCCGTTTGTATTGAGGAATGCACGGCTCAAGTCAACGATAGTTTTACCTCTCCATTTCATTGTGAGACGGGGATTTTCCGTAACGACTGCAACAGCGGTTGCTTCAAGGTTTTCCTTGTCGGCTTCGCTGATGAATCGTGCAACATCATTTTTATCAAGTACAACAGCCATTCTTTCCTGTGATTCGGAAATGGCAAGCTCTGTACCGTCAAGACCGTCATATTTCTTGGTTACTTTGTCGAGATCAACTGTCAGACCGTCAGCCAATTCACCGATAGCAACACAGACACCGCCTGCACCAAAGTCATTACATCTCTTTATCATTGTAGAAACAGTGCTGTTTCTGAAAAGTCTTTGAATTTTTCTTTCAGTCGGGGGATTACCCTTTTGTACTTCTGCACCGCAGGTCTCAATGGAATCCATTGTATGTGCTTTGGAAGAACCCGTAGCACCGCCGCAGCCGTCACGACCTGTGCGGCCGCCCAAAAGGACTATGACATCATCAGGCGAGGGTACATCACGTATAACATTGGCTTTCGGAGATGCACCGATAACAGCACCTATTTCAAGACGTTTAGCAACATAGCCCTTGTCATAGAGTTCGGTGACCTGACCTGTGGCAAGACCAATTTGATTTCCGTATGAGCTGTAGCCTGCAGCAGCACCTGTTGTGATTTTGCGTGAGGGGAGCTTTCCGGCCATGGTATCCTCAAATGCGACAGTCGGATCACCCGATCCTGTCACACGCATAGCCTGATATACATATGCACGTCCCGAAAGCGGATCACGTATAGCACCGCCGAGACAGGTAGCTGCACCGCCGAAGGGTTCAATTTCAGTCGGATGATTGTGAGTTTCATTCTTGAATTGTACGAGCCATTGTTCGGTTTTGCCGTCAATTGTAACAGGCACTTCTATCGAGCAGGCATTTATCTCATCACTCTGATCGAGGTCGGGGATAAGACCACGTTTTTTAAGTAATTTCATGCCAACGAGAGCCATATCCATCAAAGAAACATCTCTCGTGGAGTTTTCGCCGTATATCTCGTTACGGCTTTCATAGTAAAGCTCAAGGGCATTTTCGATAGTTTCGGAGAGAATGCCTTTTTCTATTTCTATTTTTTCAAGGCGGGTGAGGAAAGTGGTGTGACGGCAGTGGTCAGACCAGTATGTATCTATAACACGGAGTTCCGTAACAGTCGGATCACGGTGTTCGGTATCACGGAAATAGTCACGGCAGAATTTGAGGTCTGAAAGTGTCATGGCAAATCCCATTGAATTGAAATAAGCCTGCATTTCGTCATCATTCCA
>CACXGJ010000229.1 GCA_902767125.1 uncultured Ruminococcus sp.
GGCTACATCACAGAACAGGTTGCAAAGGCTTGGAACTTTGATATAGGCGATACTGACGCAAGAAGATAAGGCGGTGAACAACATTGAAATTCAAATATACGGCACTGAACAGCAAAAACCAGAAAAAAGAAGGTACTATCGAGGCGGATACTGTCCTGACCGCAAAAGGTATGCTCCGTGAAAAAGGTCTTATCGTTCAGGATATTTCCGAAGCAGGCGGTGCTGCCGCAAGTGAAAGTATCTGGAATATGGATCTCGGCGGAGATATCCATACAAGAAAGATAAAACCTAAAAAATTGCTGATGTTCTTTAACCAGATGGGTATGATGATGAAAGCCGGTATCAACCTTTCAATGTCTATGGATATTATGATCCAGTCCGAAAAGGATGTCGGCATGAAAAAGATACTTCAGGAAATAAATGAGAACCTCTACAGCGGTTTTACTCTTTCACAGGCAATGAGAAACTTTGCCGGTTTCCCCGGAGTTTATTTGAGCATTATCGAAGCCGGTGAGGCTAACGGTCGTATCGACTCGGCTTTTGAACAGAGTGCTTTGATATGTAAAAAGAGTATGGCTCTTGCAAGTAAGATCAAGAGTGCTATGATGTATCCTATATTCCTTATAGTCCTCGTTATCGGCGTTATCATTATATTCACCTTGTTCGTTATTCCGAGATTCGCCGGAGTTTATGCAGGATTCGGTGCGGAGCTGCCGGGAATCACACAGGGATTGCTGAATTTCTCGGACTTCCTGATGAATTACTGGTTCATAACTTTGGTAATAGTCGGAGCTTTGATCTTTGCATTTATAATGCTTAAAAAGAACAATGAAAATTTTGCAATGCTTGTTGCGGAATATCTTCTGAAAATACCGCTCGTAGGTCCTATCATCCGCCAAAGCTCACTCGCACGTTTCTGCCGTCTTATGTCAACGCTTACTGATGCAGGTATCCCAATCCACAGAGCAATGGGTCTTGCAAGAGATGCCGTTCCGAACATATATGTCCGTGAAAAAGTAAATGCGGTTCTTGAGGACGTTCAGATCGGTGTTACGATAAATGAAGCAATGGCTAAACATACGGTATTCGATTCAATACTTGTATCTATGATACGTGTCGGCGAAGAATCAGGTATGCTCGGAGACTCTCTTATGAAAATGGCAGACCTGTTTGAAACCCAAACGGATGAGTCTACTCAAAAGCTCACCGATTCAATGACTCCTATAATGACAGTCGTTATCGGTGGTGTTGTAGGTGTGCTTGTAGTAGGTATGTATATGCCTATGTTCAGTATGTACAGCATTATCAAATAATTTTGTTCTATATTCATATACTATCGGGCAGACTCGCAGTATTTCGAGTCTGCTCTTTTTAGGAACAGGACTTATTTATCAACAAATATCCAAGGGATATTTTGTGCAATTTTTTGGTCTTTATGATTTATAGTAAAAAACCTACAATTTTTTTATAAATAATTTGTTGGAAATGTTATCAGAAAATTACTTGAATAGAATTTTATTTATAGTATAATGTAGTTATGAGTATCTGTTTTTTATAATATGAATTATTGTAATATTTTAAGGGGGAATTACCTGTGAATGATAAAAAAATGCGTAAAAAAATTCCTAAATTCAAGTCGAAAAAAGGACTTTCGCTTGTGGAACTCATTGTCGGTGTGACGATAATGGCAATGGCAATATCATCTGCTGCAGGTGCTATTGTTTCGGGCTACAAAACTACCATTGACAATGCAGCCCGCAATGAAGCTGCCGTGAAATCTGCTTCTCTCAATGAGGTCATCATGAGGGCTATCAAGAACTGCGATTTTGAAGATGAAGATGAAGCGAGAAAGTATTTTTTTGTGAACCCCAGTGATTCTTCATTGACAATAAGCCCTAATGACAATACAAATGATTCAGTCATGCAGGCAGGAAAAACGCTGTTTCCGGCAGATGCAGGTGTGCCTAATTCGGGACTCGTGTATTATGCTTCGGATGATTTCCCTTCGGCTCAATATGATGTCCAGTATCAGCTTGATATATCCGCTGTTGAGAAGCTCGTTGCAACCGGTGCTGCTGATATAGAAATAAAGGGGATAAAAATAAGAACTGCCGTTCTTACAGCAGACGGATTCGTTGAAGTGACCTCTTTTGTTCCGTACGTTAATCAGGATTGATGGAAGGGGGAAGAAAAAAGTGAATAAATATTATAAGTCTAAAAAAGGTCTTACCCTTGTAGAGTTGGTCGTTACTATTGCAATACTTGGCATTGTTTCGGGCTTCTCCATAGCAATAGTAGTTACTGCTATGAATAACTATTCACAGGCGGCTATGGTCGCAAGGGAACAGGAAACAGCTCTGCTGCTTGAGGATTATATCATCAGAAGTGCAAGGATTGCAGAAACTATAGAATATTCTACAGGCGATGGGCAGCCCGGTGAAGCTGTAAGTATAACTCAAACGGGTTCATATCTTGCAAAGATAGATGATGTTGTCCAGACCTTTGACTATGACAAGGATGATAATAAAAAGTATGGTCGTCTTACATACAGTGATGTAAAGGATCTCACTATCAGTATAGGAAGACAAAAGTTCGATAAGGATGAGGCTGACACCCAGTCATCTTTCTATCTTGACTATCATATTGAGATGTCAAGTGGTTATACCCTTGACGGTCAGGTCGTACTCAATAATGCCAAGAGGGCTGATATGAATGCGATAGTTCTGGATGGAGCTTTACCCGGACAGCCTGCCCAATTCGTGGATAAACAGCTTAATGCGTGGAAAATTATCAATGTTAAGGGTTATGATGTCAGTGATACGGTGGATTCTTTTCAGATATCACCATCATATGATACAGCTATTTTGTTTCAGTGATAATATTTTTTTGAAAGGAGTATGAAGACTGATATGCGAGATAAGTTTCTCAAAAACAGTAAAAAAGGTCTGACCTTGCCGGTAGCGATAGCTATAAGTACAGTCTTGGTTATAGTTGCGGCAGGCTTGATCTTTATAGCACTTGCGAGCGTATCTACTACTACCGTTACCGTAAACGGCAGACAGGCTTTCATGGATGTAAGGAGTGCCTTGGAATACGCCGAATCGTATTACAGCAAAAAGGTGACCGAATATGATAAGATCGGTGTCGATTATACAACTCCCGAAGAAGGAGAAGTAATCGTTTCGGGAACCCGTGTTGAATATCTTGTGGCTAAAGAAAAAGAAGATCCGGTAACACACAAAGCGGTAGTCTATTACGAAAAAGTCAGCAGTCTGCCGAATGATGCCCGTACATATGTTCAGGCAAAGTATCTTCCTTCCGAAAGCGGTGAATCTCCTAACCTTAAGCTCACAGCTTATTCGTTCTATTCCGACAGCTTCGGCAACAACGGTAAGATGGCGAGCCTTTCGGTTACATTTACGGTAGGCTCTGCCGGCTCTCAAAACAGAGTAACTGTAATAAGTATCCCAAAAAGTACAGGTATACCCGGCTCAACGGATACTATCAGACTTAATCTGAAGCAGCCTGTCGATCTTAACTGGGATATATGTTACTATATATGGACATACAAGGATACAGCAGGTGCATATACCAGCAGAACAGACGCTTTGAAAACTGCAAGCTATGTCTATACAAAAAGCGGCAGTGAATATGTAAGAGTCAATCCCGATGTAACTGCATTGAATACATCCGAACATGATAATAATGTAGAAATGCCAAACGGCATATGGCAGATGCCCAATCCGACGGACGGTACAAAGGGTGCTGACGGTATCATGATCAAGCAGTCAAACGGTTGGTATGCCGGTGACTACAAGATCAATAAAAACTATGTTAACTTCTTCAACGTTATCTTTACCAACAAGGGCAAGCTCCTCACCGATTATTATTCGGGCAGTACATTGTTGGCAAAGGGTGACGGCATATATGATACACAGACCTGTGAGATGTTCCATCTCTGGTATCTCAATGCCGATGATAAGAATATTTATTTTGAATTTCTGAACCAAGAGAAAAATGATGGTGTAAGAAGCTACTATACAAAGTATAAGTGGTTCGATAACGGTAACAGTGATGATTATGCGTGGAATAGTTCTCCGGACGAATGGAACGGCTTGGAGGGACTTGATGATACTATCCTTGTTTATCTCAAGAACCCAAAAACAACTGTACATTTCAGAATGGACAAAAAAGAAACTCAAGCAATGTTATCTGACAGTGTGAGCGGAGCTAAAATAGCACTGATAGAAAGCTCTAAAGATGATTTTTCAGGTCCTACATTCCTCAAAAATGACGGTGTCAATATTGAATGCAGTCAGACCAAGAAAACAACGGATATATCTATGGAATATGAAGGCTGCGGCTGGTGGGTAGCAAATGTTGATACAAACAAGGTATGTGATATCACAGTAATATGCGACGGCACACGCTATAAATTTACAAACGTCAGCCCGCATAAAACAAGCTCTGCTCCTGATGCTACTTATGAAGCATGGCTCATAGTCAAAAAGAGTGAGGATGCAAAGAGCAGTGTAGAAGATTCTAATCAGTATGATATCAAGTCTGAAAAGGAAGCACATCAGACGGAACAAACAGCTCTGCTGTCGCTTCGCCGCCGTTATAATGCGACATCAAACACTTATTACTATGCGGATTATGACGGAACTTCCTATGTTACAGTCCATGCAAAGGCATATAATCCCGACCAGTCGGCATCGCCTAAACTGCAATATATGAATGTCCTTGAGGAATCCTCTGTCGGTCGTCAGAATCTCTATGAAAAGATCATCGAAGCAAGTATGCTCGCTGAAGGAGATTATGAAAGTGCCGGATTTACAAAGCTCTCCGAGGTTCTTGGAAAGGCAACATCAGCTGATAATGAGGCCGGAGACTTTATACAGAAGCCTGTAAGCTATGATGAAACAAAAACCTATGAGGCGGCTACCCGTGAAGATAACAGCGCCCTCACCCCAAAGCAAAGAATCCAAAAAGCAGACGAGGCTTATCAGACATACATAGATGCTCTTAATGCTGCAATCGCCGCTCTTGAGCCTGCAAAAGCCGATCAGGCTACACTTGATGCGTTGGCTCAAGCCTTGAAAGATGCAAAAGATATAGAAGACAATTATAAGAACTATGATGCAGGTTATTATGCTACATTTGTTTCTTCAGGTCAGCCGTATCATGCAGCTAAATTGTTCTCTGACAAAATAAAGAACTCTACGCCTATCAATGCAGAGGTTGAGAGTGTTACACTGGCTCTTAATAATGCCATCAGTGCTATGAAAACTCATACAGTCGATAGGGTAGGACTGCAGAGTGTTATAGATTCTGCTAAAGACTTTGAAGACAGCAGTAAGTATGAAAAGAAATATGTTGATGATTTGGTGAATGCTGTTCTTGCTGCCGAAAATTATCTCAAGAAGGATTCTATCGTACAAACGGGTGATCCTTCAATAGAAGCACATAAAACATCTATTAATAATGCTATTGAGGCGGTAAAGAATCATCCGATTAAGACTGAAGAACCTAAACCCGATGATCCCAAGCCGGATGATCCCAAGCCCGATGAGCCTGAACTTGACTGGAGCGGTCTTGAAGCTCAAATGAACGATGCTTCCGCAAAGCTCCAGAACAATATCAATGAAGACTGTACCCAGCAATCTGCCGAACAGCTTCAGAATGCTTTGGATACTGCCCGTGATGTTGCAAAAAATGCTTCTGCAACTCAAGACGAAATCAATACAGCAGCTTCAAATCTTGAAAATGCTATCAAGAGATTCACAGTATACAAACCGAATAATATCAACAAAAGCTATAACAGCGACAGTGCAAATGTAAGACTTTGGTTCAAGCCGAGCGAAGGATATAATTACACTGTCAAAGTATATGACAATAACGGTATTGAAAGGACTGCTTATTACGGTGCCGCAAGTGGTACCTTTACTCACGAGGGTGACCTTGATTATCTCGATATTCCGAAGTCAACTGGAACAACATTTGAAGTGAGTGCTTTCAAACAGGATGTTGGAGATTATTCTTCAGGTCAGATTAATTTTACAGGTCTTACAAATGATAATGCTATATTTGTCATTGAGGAAGACAATGGTAAAGGCACAGTTGCAAAATATGATCTGGTAACATTGTTTGTTTCAGAGAACGATAATTTGCAAAATTCTATCGGACTTTCGGAGATATTTGTTGGCGGTGAAAAAATAAATACACTTACCAATGACGGAAACACGGAAAAAAATACACATTACAGATATGTAAGATATGCCTTTAATGACAAGAATAAAGTAGTCTCGATAATCAATACTACAGCCACAGGCGGAAGCAACACAAACGGCTTGCAGACACAGATCACAGAGCCGGGTGAATATGTTGCAAGGTATATTGCCGGAGATCAGACAACGGCTAAATACGGAGTAACAAATGTCAAAGACATTCGTCCGATTGAGGAGACTCCCGAAAACACCGGAGGAGAGCCTGATGGCAAAACTCAACCTACAGTGGCATACGGATTCGATGATTATGAGCTTGTTGACGTTGCATTTAGCCAAAAGTCAAAGAGTGAATTGCAGGATATTTGGAAAGATTCGCTTGATGTTATCAATATGAATAGTAATCAGATATGTATCATATATGATCCTGACGCACTTGGATTTGTTAGATATACACATGATGGCGGTCCGTATATATACTATTGGACAAGCTCCGGCAAAGGCGGTGCCGACTACTCCAATAAAGTAAGAATGACCAAGAAAACCTTCAATGCCGGAACGATATATGCAAGAGAAGCTTATTATTGCATATGTCCTAACGATACCATTGGCTTTATATTGGCGTATCATCGAGATGACAAGGGTGACGGTGACAAGATCACTGACAATGACGGCAACGGCAATGTTTATTTGAACGATGGTACCGGAACAAATAACTATAAATATAACATTGTATGTATTCCGGGAGCTGATAATGCTACCGGAAAAGGAAAAGGAGAACTTATATACTTCAATGATGATGTTTTTACAGGACGTGGAGAAAGCACCGAGGATAAATCAGATGACACTACCACAACTACTACATGGGATGAGGATATTTCAATAAGTGTTCCGTATGGCTATACCTGCCTTATTCTTGATACAAACGGAGATCCCGATGGTAAATTCAACGGAAACGACAAAGCTCCCTATGCACATATCTGGTCAAATAACGGCAGTGTTAAGAATCTTACTTCATGGAACAGCCTTGCACCTTTGCTTAAGCTTGATATAGGCGGCAATCAGTATTACTACAAAATATTTGACAACACCTATGACAATTTCATCATAACAAACGGTGCAAACGGCGATTCAGCCGAAAAGGTAGTAGGCGATTCAAAGCTTCCTAAAAATGGCAGCACTCTGTACAGATACTATGTTGTAAAGATGGAGTCAGGCGGAAAGGCTTCCGTTACATACAAGAGCGATAAGCCTGCTAAAGTCGAAAGCACATCTCCCGAAGTGGTGAAAGATTTGTCATCCGATTACACAATGGCTTATGTCGGCGGCGGAAAAATACGTATCAAGAATAAATCATATTCTGAAACCTATGGAAACTTTAAGATGCAGAACTCCGCTAAAACAAGGTGGATCGAAGATGAACCCGATGAAGACACGGTTAATTCGGATCAGAACGGTACAAACCTGTTCGGCGGAAAGACACGTCGTGCCAGTGACAAGCGTGCAGGCGATGCAAAGCTTCTTCCGTACTATGACTGGTATGAGTACAAGATACCTGTTGAACCGTCAAATAAATATACATTCCAGATAACAGGTCTTGATACCAACAGCGGTAAGTCAAGCATGAAGACCGAACAGATACGGAATGTTTACGGTGATGTTTGGGTAAGCCTTTATAATGAAGATACAAATACCCGTGCAGTAAAGGATGCGAGCGGTAGTTCGGTCAATGAGACTGTATTTTCACATATCGAACTGTCTACATTCGATCCCGATATCACTCAAATAGCTTCCAGTCTCTCGGTTTATTTCCAAAAGCCGAAGGATGGAATTTATCCGACAGATGGTAAGTTGCATCAATGGTCAAATCCGCAGATTAAAAAGGTAAACGGTACAGATGGTACTATAACGAATGTTTCTCTTACCGCAAGCCTTACATTGAATCCGCTTACCTTCAAGTCCGCAGCAATATCCAAGAATAATCCGTTTATCGAGTTCTATATAGAGGAAACGGTCGAAGGAGAGGCTTTGCCGAGAAAGCATACATACACAACAAAGCTCCAGGGCGGCAAAAATATACTCTTTAATCCTCTTAAAAACAGCGGTTACGGCGGATGGGAGGAATTTACATCCGACAATGACGAGCTTATCGAGGCTTGTGACAATCTCCTTAATATGTACTATGCGAAGTATATTATCAACCAATATGATTCCAATGGTGAGATCGTGAATCAGTCAAATTCAAATGATACACAAACGAAGTCTTCATATCTGCTGACATTTATTGAAGACCACAGTGTAGGCAATACCAAAGGCAACTATGGCTGCTTCTCAAGAGCTAATTCAGGTGACCCGTGGAAGACCGCAGGTGACCAGATAAGCAATATGAATGATAGTAATGCCCATAATGCTTGCTTCGGTACATCGGGAGTAGTTGGAGTAAAAGAAGTAGTCGATGCGTATAGCAAGCTGTATGAGAAGATGTCCCTCGCACGCTCATACATCGAAATACCAATCAATAACGCCACAGATGGTGCTGATTATCACGCAAATTCCAATAGCAGCTCAAGATATCCCGAATATCTCAACAGAGGAACTACTCAAAAGTATGAGGGTGTGGCAAGCCTGAAGGATAAGCTCAAGCAAGCTGAAAAGGTATATATCACGGGTAATTCCGTACAGGCTGCAAAGACATCTGTCGAAGCTCTTGACAGAGCTATCGCAAATGTATCTGTATCATCCGAAGGCTCTATTGCAGTTGTACTTTATGATGCACAGGGCAAGGTTGCAAAAGGTCATAAATTTGTAGTTCACTACAATGAAAGGGACGATGCTACCAACCCCTCACCTCAAACCCGTGAGATGACGGAATATAACCCCGAGGGCTATCCTATCGTGTTTATATCTCCTTCAACGGGCGGAAGCTATGATGCTATCTATAATGTCGAGATTTATGACAGTAATACGGGTAAGGCAATAGGTATAGCAAAGGATGCGACCAAGCCTGATGAGACCACACCTGTTGTACAAAAGAAGATGAATAAGGATGAGGCGTGGGTATTGCTGGATTATTCAAAGAATCCTCGTTGGAGAGAAAACTCAAACACCGACTACCGTGTTATAACCAATGACAGGTATGTCAAGGGTACAGACTCTGACATTGAGCTGAAGATGACTGCCGAACCCAAGGTGGTCGGCTCGACCGAATATAAGACTGAAACCTTCAATTCGGAGCCAAAGCCTGTCTATAAGTCAATGACAGTATACTTCAATTATGATACCGATATTGAATGGAGTACACAGGAAACAGATGCTGATGGTAATTTGAAGACCGTTAATCAGAATTATACTATAAGAGCAGGAGCATATACGTTTACAAATAAAGATACCAAGGATGTAAAGTCACCTGTATATTATCAAGAATATACAGAATCAGGTACCAAGGTAAAGAGGGCAAAGCTGAATCTCTTTACAATGGAATCCAAAAAGTATTTTGCAGGAATCAATACTGCACTTGAGCCTAATTCTGTAAGCGAGGCATCGGCAAGATACGGTACATATACTGATAATGGTTTTGGCGGTGCTGCAAATAATGCAAAGACACTCAATTGGATAACTACAAATGCATCATCAGGAGAAGAAGATTTTTCAACAGCTAAAAGGATAACTGTCAACGGTAATGTAAATATGGATATGCCCAAAAATTCAAAGGCTTCATTCACAAATCTCCCCTCAACGAAGTCCTATGAATATTCAACAAACGGCGGCATAAACTTCAGATGGAGTTCTCCGAATCCGTTGTATATAAGATCAAGTGTCGGATTCTATGCTTCTGAATTCCATTTTGCTGCAGTAGGAAAGATTGATGCTTCACAATACGGCAATGCTACATCACACTTCTATCTTTATAACTATGATGTCGGCAAGAATGATCTTATCATAAGATTCTATACGGATGTTACGATATCATATCCCGACAACACAGGCGTTATCCACAGCTTTGTTATCCGTGAGGGTGCGTACAGGATCGAAAAGGAAGACGACAGTACCTCTTATATTGCAGACCTGTTCAACGAGAGCTACTGGAAGAATCTTGTTTATGTTCATCCTCTTGATATGAACGGAAAAGAAATTACCGGTGGTGCAGGTCTGACTGCTCCCCATTACGGCAACTGATAAAAAACCGTATGACATATGAAAATGTCTGAATAAAATATAAACTCCTGTTTGGCTGTAAAAAGTCAAACAGGAGTTTTTTATTCAAGAAAAAAAAGATCATTTTGATGATCTTTTTTTCTTGTTTTCGGGCTGTTTCATTCTGAACGGCAGCTCGGGAATACCGCTGACAGCCTTGTAATTGTCCGAGATAAGATATTCATACAATTGGCGGTTTATTTTCATATTGAAGCTCATATTGCTGAAGTTACGGCATTTAAGATGCTGATTGAATATGGAGTATATGTTTATCAGATACATTTTTTTGGAAAGAAATTTAAGTGATGCCCTGTACTTTTCATAGGCATTGTTGTATTGTATGTAGTTTCGTATTATCAATATCGACAGCATGACATCATTTACTTTTTGTATATCTATCGTAGCCATGATTGAACCGACACGCTTTTCATAATAATACAGGTAACGGTCGGATACGGCTACCTTGGAAGCATTGAAAAATAATATGGGACTTGTGGCAATGTCCTCAAAGTAAATCTTCGGATAAGATATTTCATTGTCCGTGAATAATGATCTTTTATACATTTTGTTCCACGCATAGCTGTGCAGGGAATTATCACGGATAATGAGATGGAGAGCCTTTTCGGAGTCCAGGACTCTTTTCTTGGGGAATGAGAGCATCGGTATACATATATGTGACATAAAGTATGAGTATTTGAAGCGACAGTAGGATATCTCGGCGTTATTATTTACACATTCCTCATACAAGACTTTGAGATAATCCTTATGTATGCAGTCATCACTGTCGATAAAAACGATATACTCACCGTTGGCAAATTTTATACCGTAATTTCTTGCATCCGCAAGTCCGCCGTTGTTTTTTTGTAGCAGTCTGAAACGCTTATCCTTTTTCTCGTATTCACGGCAGATCACCGCACAGTTGTCGGGAGAGCCGTCATCTATCATCAGTACTTCAAAATCATCAAAGGTCTGTTCCATGATGGAATCAAGACATCTGGGCAAATATTTTTCAACTTTATAAATAGGAACAACTATAGATATAACAGGATCATTTTTCAAAAATATCACTCCATAATTTTATGACATATTTTAATTTTCATTTTCTGCCTTTTCATCGGGCAGAGCTTTCTTTTTTATTCCTGAAAACGGAAGGGATATCATTATAGTACCGTAATATGTTATTGTACGCCAGATAAGGATAGCTGATTTCATGGTTTCGGCAGATATATATGCCATAAAGAATGTGCTGAAGCAGTATTCGGCAGCTCCCGAGCCTCCGGGAAGTGGGACAAGGCTTGATACCATTGATACATATGACTGTGCACAAAGCATATCGAATATATTGAGATCGGGTATCTTGAATGACATTGCGATACAGTACGGGACAAGAAAGAATGCTGTCATCTGTATTGCCGTAAGGACATAGGCTTTTATGAGCAGAGGCTTATTTTTCTGCAAAGCCTTGTTGCTTTCATGGAATGATTCGAGTGTATCATTGAGTCCTGCAATCTTGTCATCGGCATTTTTGAGTATATGCAGCCTTCCGAGCAGACGAAGAAAACCGCCTGAAATTTTCTTGGTAAAGTTTTTGGCAAATGAGGCTAAAAGCAGTACAACGAGCATTATTATCTGTGCAGCAAAGCCTATTGCGGAGACTACCCACATATATGTATCAAGATGTTCCTTGAAGAATGAGAACCTTGCTGCAACTGCAACGATACAGTAAACGGCAAGTGTAAACTGCCATACAAGGAATTTTTGTATCAGTGCTGATGTTGCAACAGAGCCTTTTATGCCCGAGCGTGACATCATAAGCACCTGCATCGGCTGACCGCCTGTTGAGCTTGGAGTTATGGCACAGTAGAACTGTCCTACCATAGATGCCTTGGCGGCTGTCTTTATTTTCACATCGTGGACTGATTGTTTTACAAATATGTATATTATGGTAGCATCTATTGCTATATTGAGCAGATGGACAAAAACTGCGGTCAGTATCCACCATATATTTATTTCGAGACCGCTGTTTATAAGGTCGATGAGACCGTCTTCGGAGAATATGAAATAAACTATAAGGAATATTGTCAGTGCGATTATAAATATATTGAATATAAGACCTATCGGTATTTTAAACTTTTGTTTCTTTTCTTCCTGTTCCATATCCACACCTCATTGCTGATAATTATTTTGAATGTAAAAAGACATTATATTATATCTTATCACATTTTTATTTATTGGTCAATGACCAATATCATAAAAAAAGTCTTTCCGTATATCGTGCGGAAAGACTTTTTGTTATCAATCTTTTTTGTCGGTATTTTTGTTGGCGGCATTTTCCTGTTCACGCTTCATTTTGATGAACTTCTTTTTAAGCTCGACCGAAAGATAGGGCTGTATCATGCCGAGAGTCCTGTCATTCGGAGTGAAGAAAAGCAGAGCATGTTTTTGTCTTACCTTATCATGTATCAGTGCATAGTAGGTATCATCTTTGTTGACATCCTCGGCAGCACTCAATATAAGGTCGTGCTTTGATTTATCCACATTTTTGTTGCCCGTTTTCGGATCAATGTACTTTCCGATATCGTCTATCGCCTTGACATCAAAAACAGTTATCTTTTTGCGTCTTGACCTGCCCTTTATTCTGTCAACTCTCATTTCGCCGACAACGAATGTATATTCGTACTCGATGCCTGCATTTTTTATCATATAGTATGAAATATATATTCCGAGTCCCAAAAAGAGCAGTGCCAAAGGCACGAGCCAATTGAAATATCCTGAAAGATATATGCTCAAGGCTATCAGCAATAATATAAAAGCAAGTGAGAGTACAAGAGATGTGATCTTTGTGGATGACATTTTTCTTTTGACTATCTGTTCGGAGTAGCTTCCCATATCGTCAACTTTCATGACCTGTTCCATATCATAATACTTCCTTTCGGTTGATCTGCATATTATTAATTATAATTTGTAAAAAAAATTTGTCAAGTGAAAATTTCTTTCAGGCAGATCGGTATTTCCTGTAATATTTGGCATACATTATGAAGCTGATGACTGCAAGTATGAGCATTACAGCGACACATATATACATATAATAAAAAATTGTACTGAAATACCCGACAAACAGGTTATAAAGGGAATAAGTGGTAATATTCACCTTTGGTATGATGTTGGATGCAAGTACAAAGGTAGGAAGAACAGCAGTTGCCAAAGCACCTCCGATCAAGCCGTAGCAGATATATCTGTATCTTCGGTGTTTGAACTGATTTGTGAAGTACATGATACAAACGAGTATTAATACTGTCAGTGCAAGAGATCCTGTGATTATATTCAGAGTATTCCTTGCATCATAAAGATATTTTCCTATCACCGAAAAAAACGGTATTGATATCTGATTTACATATATATCTGCAGCTTCGTTTATGAAGTAAAGCACATTATTTTCCACTTCATCGGTAAGCTCGATATTTTCCTGATCGGCATATTGTTTTACAGCCTCATAGAGCTGCTGCTTGAAAGCTGTTGTTTCAACGAGGGTAGAATTATCGGAATAGAATGACTCGATATAATTGTCAACAGCCTTTTTTACGTCATAGCTGTTAGAAAAATTCACAGCAAATTCCTTTTTAAACCCGCTTGCATCGACAAGATCGGTCATACGGGTCTGAAGTTCATATTTGACCATGCTGTAATAGCCCTGTGAGTTCATTTTGCTGATCATGTAGTCCTTTGAAAAAACGGTGAACATAAGGATAATACATATCGAAAACAAAAACAGTACGAGTGAAAGGAAGAACGACATCATGCAATATACAACAGACTTCAATTTTGATTTTTTTCGGTGATGCCTGTGATGATGATGTTCATTTTCCTGTTGATCTTCTTTTTCAATTTCATTTTCCTGCATTAAGATCATCTCCCATCAACTGTTTTTGTCTATCATCGGACCGGAAACATATTTTGCATAGATGAAAGCTCTCAAGTCGGTCAGTCCGAGAGTATCAAACGGATAACAGGTATACATTATGAGATTTTCCTCATTTTTATTGAGATCATAAGCTGAACGATCCTGATTGTCGGTTATTTTCATACCGGTTATCTCATAGGTGTAGTTACCGTAATTTGTCCTTATTTTTACGATCTGTCCTTCCTTTGCATATTTCAGACCGTTGAAGTAAGTGTTGTTGTGTCCTGCGATCAGAATGGTTCTGCCATATCCGGGGATGGCACTGCCATTATATATCCCTACGCCGTTTCCGAGGACATACCAGCTGTCACCGAAAAAC
>CACXGJ010000230.1 GCA_902767125.1 uncultured Ruminococcus sp.
ATAATCCTAATCGCCCCGAGGATGGCAACAGGATCATTACATTCAGCCGTGAATGTTATATAGAAGCGGATGACTTTATCGAGGAGAAGGTCAAGGGCTATAACAGACTTTACCCCGGAAATGAAGTAAGATTGAAGTCTGCATATATCGTGAAATGCACGGGCTGTAAAAAGGATGAAAACGGAAATGTCATTGAGGTTTATGCCGAATATGATCCAGAGACTCGTGGCGGAGATACACCTGACGGCAGAAAAGTAAGAGGTACTATCCATTGGATAGATGCTGAAAATTATGTCAATGCGGAAGTACGCTTGTATGATAATCTCTTTACAGATCCCGAACCCGATACAGGCGATAAAAATTTCCTTGACTATATCAATCCGAAAAGCCTTGTTACATTGAATAATTGTAAGGCTGAAAAATTCGTAGAGGGAGCAAAAGTTCCGTCAAACTATCAGTTTATGAGATTGGGCTATTTCTGTCTTGATAAGGACAGTACACCCGAAAATCTCATTTTCAACAGGAGCGTATCACTCAAAGACGGCTTCAAGAAAAAATAATACTCGAAAAGTAAAAGCGATATGCCGAAAGGAAATTTCAGCATATCGCTTGTTTTATCAGTCATTGTCCAACGGCTTTATGAACATCAGTATAAAGACTGCCAAAAGTCCTCCGACACAGAAAATAATAGACAGTTCCTTGAAGATGTTTGTCAGAAATGCACTTATTATTGCTCCCACTATAAAGAAGAAATTTATCAGAAAATACTTCATTGCATTTTTTAAAGACTGCTTATCCTTTGTATCAGTGTAATGCACAAGATTATCCGCAAAGCTCCTCATATTTCCCGTACACATGGTCGTTACACAGGCTATTCCGTGAACCTTTCTGAAGCTCTGCACCTGAAGTGAGCATAAAAATGATATTGCTATATTAACTATCATGTCATTGGTCTTGAAGCCCCTTTCACCGTTTGGTATAAATGCAGCTGCCGTTACTACAAGTATCTCTATCAGAATGATTATCTGCCTCCAGTGAAGATGCCTTGAATTTCCGAATTTTTTTATGTATTCTGCAACAAATACTCCGAGTACAAATGCAAATATCGGGATAAAATATGTCAGTGCTTTAAGAAAATCGCCTTCCATGAGTTTTACACCCAGCAAAACGATATTTCCCGTCTGTGCATTTGCAAAGACACCGCCCCTTGCAATATATGTATATGCGTCAAAATATCCCCCTACCACAGACAGTATCGCTCCTGTAAGAAATGCCTCTGACATCTGTTCCTTCGACTTTTTCAAATCCATCGCCTCCCCCCGATAAAAATTTTATCACACAATCTTCTATAATTCAACAAAAAAATTGTAAGATAAGTGGTCATGAATAATATGCTTGATTTTGGCAAAATCCGTGCTATAATCAAATCATGTTGATATTTTGTCATACGGGAGGCGAGAATATGATATATACACTTACGCTGAATCCGTCTATTGATTATGTTGTATATTTGAAAGAGTTTGTCAGCGGAATTACAAACCGTACAACAAGTGAAGAATACTATATAGGCGGCAAGGGAATCAATGTTTCGTGCATACTGTCCGAGCTTGGCATAAAAAGCACTGCCCTGGGATTTACAGCAGGCTTTACGGGTGAAGCTATTGAAAGGAGCTTGCAGGAGCAGGGGATTCGGTCTGATTTCATAAGACTCAAAAACGGTATCTCACGAATAAATATAAAGGTCAAGGCTGAAACTGAAAGTGAGATAAACTGTCAGGGACCTCATATTGAGCAGGATGAATTTGAAAGGCTTCTTGACATGACCGATAAGATCGGAGATGGTGATACAATAGTCCTTGCGGGAAGTATTCCGAGAACTGTTGCAGATGATACTTATGAAAGGATACTTAAGAGGCTGGAGGACAAAAATATAAGGACAGTTGTTGATGCAACAGGAAAATTGCTTGTGAACTGCCTTAAATACAAGCCCTTTCTTATAAAACCCAATAAGCAGGAGCTTTCGGAGATATTTTCCGCAAAGGCGGAGAGTGCGGAGGAAATTGAGCTTTATGCAAAGAAGCTTATGCAGATGGGTGCAAGAAATGTGATAGTATCGCTTGGCGGTGACGGTGCAGTGCTTTTTGCGGAGGACGGAAATACCTATAAAACAGGTGTTGTAAAAGACAAGGTACTGAACACAGTCGGCTCGGGTGACTCAATGGTAGCAGGCTTTATTGCAGGCTATCAACAGACGAATGACTATGGCTATGCAATGAGGCTCGGTACAGCTTGCGGAAATGCAACTGCATTTTCATTCGGACTTGCCACAAAACAGAAAATTGATGAGGTTTTAGCAAGATTATAATAAATATAAACTCCATTACTAACACTAAAATAATTTTATCGAAAAGGAGAACTTTACTATGGTATCAAAATTTCTTACAGTTCCGAATGAGCATGGCTTTCATATGAGACCGGCTTCAATATTTGCGGCGGCTATGGCTAAATATCCATGTGATGTAACTGTCAGGTTCAACGGCAACAGCTATAATGCAAAAAGTATGCTCAATCTAATGACAGCCTGCATACAATGCGGCAGTGATATAGAGCTTGTATGTGACGGTGATCAGGAGGAGGAAGCACTTGCGGAAGGTCCAAAAATGATCAAAGAGGGATTAGGTGAATAAATACATATCGCTTGTTCGGAAAAAATTTGAATGACATAAAAAATGCAGGGGACTATCGGTATCAGGCAGTTCCCTGATAAATAATCGGAGGTGGCAGATATAATGAAAGGCATAGGCGTTTCATCAGGCATTGGTATAGGAAAAGTCCTGCTTGTCGAGCAGGGTTTTTGAATGAGTAAACAATTTATGAACAAAGCCAATTCATAACGATTGTATCAAGATATGAGGAATCCAAAAGGCACTG
>CACXGJ010000231.1 GCA_902767125.1 uncultured Ruminococcus sp.
AGTCAACAAAATTCCAATTAACATTATACAATATTTTTATTGAATTTTAAAGAGCTTTTTTATAAATTATAAAAATCTCTTTTGTTTATGTAGAAAATGTGATATAATAGAAACAATGATTTTTAATATAAACGGTGGTTTTTTATATGCGTATATTGATTTTTACAGAGGTGTTTTCACCTGATGTTTGTGGTGTGTCAAGTTATGTTGATGTGTTGAAAAAGGGGTTGGAAAATCTGTCTCACACAGTATTGATAGTAACATCATCTACAAGTGTGGAAAAACCATATTATAATAAAGGTATTGTAATATGTCCTGCAAAAAAAGTAAATAATAAATATGGTCATGAATGTAAAAAAATCGACGATCCAGATGTTTTGAATTTTTTGTGTGATTTCAAGCCTGATGTAGTTCATATACATACCGATACAAAAATAGGTTATATGGGGCTTGAAGTAGGGGATATTGCCAAGGCAAAAATAGTATATACTATACATGATTATTTTCTGGATAGATTTGCAAATGAAAACAAGTTTGTGTGGATGATAAAGACTATGTTCGAGAAAAGACATTTTATAGATATGCTTGATACTGCAGATGAAGTTACATCGTCTTGCATAAGAGCAGATATTTTTATAAAGCGAGTTAAAAGAAAAAACAAAGTGCAAATTGTACCATGCGGAGTTGATAAAAAAATCTTTGATTATAAAAGGTTTAACAATCAAGACGTAAAAAATATAAGAAAAAAATATAATCTTTCAAGCACATCGACTGTGGCAGTATTCGCCGGTAGTTTATCTATAGAAAAGAATCTTGAATTTGTTTTATCATCGTTTTCAAATTACATAGAAAAGAATGATGATATACAATTTTTAATAGTTGGTGATGGTACTGAAACAGAATATTTAAAAAATCTGTGTAAAAAACTGAACATTGAAGATATGGTATCTTTTGCAGGAACTGTTCCTAATGCAAATATGCCGGAAATATATTCTGCATGTGATATGTATGTATGCTCATATGATGATGGCTTAATGTCTATGTCATTTGGAGAAGCAATGTCATGTGGTCTTCCGGTGCTTATAAAAGAAGACAGGGAAAAAATAGTTTATGAGATGATTCAGGATGGAGTAAATGGTTTTGTTTATAAAAGCGAGGAAGAATTTGCTAATTATCTTAAGATGTTTTCAAATCTTAATCCTTCAAAAATTAGCCGTATAAAAAGCGTTGTAAGAAATACAATACCACAGGATTCGTGTACGGAAATGGCTAAAAAGTACATAGATATTTACCAAAATATTTAAATAAAAATTTAATTGCTACCCCTGAAAAAAATATTTGCATACTTAAAAAGAAAAGCCAAGCGCACCTGAACTATACAAAATTTTTATTTTGTATAGTTCATTTTCTTTTTTGGGGAGGGACAAGTAGAACATCGGGTATTCAAATAAGCTGTGCCTCTGAAAATACGCATTTGTTTTCCACCTTTTTGCCGGTAATCGTCATGGGGCACCCCAATAATGAAAACTCCTTGAAATAATTCGCTTGGAAGATAATCATAATCTTGATAGACTTTATCCATAAGGAGAATCGTAAAGATCCTTGGAAATACGATAAAGAACTTTTCTCCGATATATCCTTTATCACCAATGACCGAAGGAGGAGCATACTGCTTTTCCATTAAATCACGCAATCCGTCTCTGTCATCTACGACACGCATTAATTAAAATGCACAGTACAATACGTTAAACAATACGATCGTGTACAGCATATTATACAACATTGTTTGCAATCGTAATAGCTGCATATTTGCATTAATCAGTGAACAGACGGAGAAAAGCCCAGCTCCTCTCCCATCCACGTACCAGAAGTCGCTCACTGCGTAAATAAAGTCTCTTTTGGCAGAATTTCTATTACATTTTTTAACTAGTGTTTGAGTACTTACCAATATGCTTTTGATGATATTTATTTAAAAATGTTTTTTTGTGATAGTTTTTTAGTTTCTTAATTATTGAATTATTGTTTTTTTGGTTGTAAAATATTTATTTATAAATTTAAAATTACTCTACTTTTTATAGTATTTTTAGTAATTCATTAACAGTTAATTCTATAAAAGAATATTTTTATATAACTAAAGCAATCCTCTAATAAAAAGGTTGCTTTAGTTATATATTCACTTTATGCCAAAACAGAATTAGATAAATGTAACACTCTTTCTTTTATTTCTTGTGTTCTACCTTGGTTCCAAAATTGTGTACCTATATATCCGCAAGTTCTTCTTGCAACATTAAGCTTATTTTGATCTCTATTTCCACAATTCGGACACTCCCACACAAGTTTTCCGTCATTATCAGCTACTATCTGTATTTCACCATCATAACCACAAACCTGACAATAATCACTCTTGGTATTAAGTTCGGCATACATTATATTATCATAGATAAATTGCATTACTTTTAAGACAGCTTCTATATTACTTTGCATATTTGGAACTTCTACATAACTTATTGCTCCGCCCGGTGAAAGAGTTTGGAATTCTGCTTCAAGTTTCAACTTATCAAAGGCATTTATATTTTCGGTAACATGAACATGATAGCTGTTTGTTATATAATTTTTATCTGTTACACCTTTTACAATTCCAAAGCGTTTTTGTAAACTTTTTGCAAATTTATATGTTGTACTCTCAAGAGGGGTGCCATATATACTGTAATCAATATTTTCTTCTTTTTTCCATTTAGCACAATATTCGTTAAGCTTTTTCATTATTTCAATGCCAAGATTTTTGCCTTCTTCTTCGGTCAATTTTTTACCTATCAAGCTATAAACACATTCCCACAATCCTGCATAACCGAGCGAAATTGTCGAATATCCTCCATATAAAAGTTTATCTATCGGTTCTCCTTTTTTTAGTCTGGATATTGCACCATACTGCCAAAGGATAGGAGCTGCATCGGAAAGTGTACCTTTCAATCTTTCATGTCTGCATCGCAACGCTTTATGGCACAGTTCCATACGCTCATCAAATACATCCCAAAACTTTGCCATATTTTTTTCTGCTGTCAATCCGATATCAACTAAATTTATTGTCACAACACCTTGATTGAATCTTCCATAGTACTTCGGCTTACCATTTTCATCTATATATGGTGTAAGGAAGCTTCGACATCCCATACAGGTATAACAATGACCTTCATTATTTTTGTCAATTTTATTTTGAAGCATTATTTTTTCTGATATATAATCCGGAACCATTCTTTTGGAAGTACATTTTGCAGCAAGTTCTGTAAGATACCAATACTTGCTGTCGGGGGTTATATTATCTTCCTCAAGAACATAAACGAGCTTTGGAAAAGCAGGAGTTACCCAAACTCCCTTTTCATTTTTCACTCCGGTGTATCTTTGGCGTAAAGTTTCTTCTATAATCATAGCTAAATCTTTCTTTTGCTGTTCATCTTTTGCCTCATTAAGATACATAAATACTGTAACAAACGGTGCCTGACCATTTGTGGTCAACAATGTTACAACCTGATATTGAATTGTTTGAACACCTTTGGTTATTTCCTTTCTTAATCTTTCCTCAACTATTTCATCAACCTTTTCATCATCAATGATGACCTGCATATTTTGAAGTTCGTTAAGAAACTCACGTTTTATTTTTTCTCTGGATATTTGGACGAATGGAGCTAAATGAGTCAAGCTGATGCTCTGACCTCCGTACTGATTACTTGCAACTTGAGCTATTATTTGAGTTGCTATATTACAAGCGGTTGAAAAGCTATGCGGTTTTTCAATAAGTGTTTCACTTATAACAGTTCCGTTTTGAAGCATATCTTCCAAATTAACCAAATCACAATTATGCATATGCTGTGCAAAATAATCTGTATCATGAAAATGAATTATACCCTTTTCATGTGCCTCTGTTATATCCTGCGGAAGAAGAACTCTCTTGGTCAAGTCCCTACTTACTTCGCCCGCCATATAATCACGCTGAACGCTGTTAACCGTAGGATTTTTGTTAGAATTTTCCTGCTTGACTTCTTCGTTATTACATTCGATAAGAGTCAATATCTTATTATCAGTGGTATTTGAACGTCTTACCAATGAACGATTATAACGATACTTAACATAATTCCTTGCAAGCTGAAAAGCACCTTTGGACATTATCTGATCTTCAACCATATCTTGTATTTCTTCAACAGAAACTGCCCTTTTCAATTTCCCGCATTTATATTCAACATATTCGGCAATATCATTTATTTGCTCGTTTGTCAAATATCTTTTTTCAGAAGCATTGTTAGCTTTAGTAACTGCATTTATTATTTTTCCGATATCAAACGTTTCTTCTGATGAGTTTCTTTTTATGATTTTCATTTTTTCATTCTCCCATGATCTTAAATTATGTTCAATATTCTATAATAAAACAGCTTTTATTTCTGTTGCATATGCAACACTCCAAAGTACAGAACCACAATATCTTGTGGTCTTGCACTAATTGAAACACAAGATATTGTATTTTAAGTATCTTGACTGTTTTTATTGGGATCGAAAAAAACTGTGACTTTATTTACCCTTTGATCTTCAACATCATCTATAGTTATTGTTAATTCATTATAAATAAACTGATCATTTTTATTTGGTATATCCCCTATTTGTTCTATTACCCAACCTCCGACAGTTTTACTATCTGTTACTATGTACTTGCTGTCTTTAACTATCAGATCAAGCATATCTGCTATATTCATATCTCCTATGATCTCAAATTTATTATCATCTATTTTTTTATACTTATTTTCTATTTCTTCATCTTCATCCCATATATCTCCAACAAGCTGTTCAAGAAGATCTTCCATAGTAACTATTCCTAAAGTTCCGCCATAATCGTCTGTAACAACAGCAATATGTAAGCGTCTATGCTTAAAGTCTGCCAACAGTGAAGATAATTTTTTTGAACGATAGATAAAATGTGCAGGCTGTATCAATTGATTTAAATCCGGAAAGTCTTCTTTCAGAAGCTGCTCTAAATAATCTCTTGTATGCAATATTCCGATTATATTATCTATATTATCTCTATATATAGGTATTCGTGAGTATCTTTCATTCATTATTATTTCTTTTATATTTTGTTGATCATCATTTATGTTTAAGGCTATCATATCTACTCTTGGTGTCAGTATATCATAAACTGTTTTTTCATCAAATTCGAGTGCTGACTGAACAAGATTACTTTCTTGTTCTTCAAGTACTCCTTCTTCTTCTATACTTTCTACTATATATTTTAATTCGTCTTCTGTAACCGTAGGTTCTTTATCACTATCATTGCTTGCAATATGTTTAACAAAAGAATTAAGCTTCAATAATACCAATGTTATCGGTGTCAGTATTATCATCAGAAAATACAATATATTGGCTGAATTCATACACATTTTTTCACTGTTTTCGATAGCTATATTTTTAGGTAAAACTTCACCGAATATCAACACTATTATCGTCAAAATAATTGTACTCATCAATGTTCCGTTTGCCTCACCTAAAAATGACACGAACAACAGTGTTGCAAGGGCTGATGCAGCAATATTTACAATATTATTACCAACTAAAAGCGTAGCAAGGGCTTTATCATAATTTTCAGCAATTTTATAAGCTTTTTTAGCTTTTTTATTTCCATTGTCTGCATAATTTTTTAGCCGTATTTTACTTGCAGACGAATATGCTGTTTCAGCAGATGAAAAAAATGCCGAACACATAACAAGTAAAATTATGATCAAGGCAATGAGCCACGTATTCAAATAAACCACTCCTAAATTTTATAAATATGCGATAGCTTCATATATCGCAACAAAGTATTCTGATCAGCTTCAATAACCAGAATACTTTGTCAAAAATCATTATTTTATTTTTATAAGTACAAGAGACTGCGGATACATAACAATATTTTTATTTTCAACACAGGCTGTACCAATACTGAATACGCAATCACCACTGAAATCAAACGGTGCTGTTTGTTCCTTTTCCGTAGGATTGACTGCTATCAGAAATTTTCCTCTCCTGAATATAAAAGGATACTTATTCTTTTCGGCATATACAACTTCAAAGTTTCCGTCCGACTGCAGTTCCTCATTTTCATGTCTTATAGCAATAACCTTTTTCAATGTATTTAGGATAGAATCGGGATCTTTCAGTTGATCTTCAACTGTAACGGAATTTTTTGAAGTATCAACGGGCAAGTACAACATATTTGAAGGTGCTGATGAAAATCCGTGATTGATACTGTTATCCCACTGCATAGGGGTTCTTGTACCTGTTCTGCTGTATCCGCCTTCCTTGCTGTTAAGCCCTTCCATATAGCTCATGCCTATTTCATCGCCATAATACATAAACGGCACACCAGGCATCAGAAATATAAATGAATACGCTATTTTCGCCTCAAGAGAATTAAACATCCTTGTCATTCTTGGAGTATCATGATTACAGGTAATAAAACTTATATATCCTTTTCCCTTTGTTTCACTCAAATCATCAAGATATTCATCAAGAAATTCTGTTATATCTCCCTTGCCATTCTTTGAAAATACTGCCGTACACTCCCCCGTTTCTTTGTCCTTATTACGGAAAAGTATCCTGTAACCATTGGTATCATGGTCAAGATAAAAATCACTGTGAAAACCTGCCCTGATAGAAACCTTTGGATTACACCATTCTGAAATAATCGCTGCATCAGGATATTCTTCATCTAACATTTTTCTTATATTCTTCCATACCTTGCACGTTTCAGGCTTTTCGCCGTCTTCATTCTTAACCAAAGAGTCTGCCATATCAACACGAAAACCGTCACAACCCATATTCAACCAAAAACGCATAATATCCTTCAGAGTCTTAACAGTAGCCTGACAATCGGGATGTGATGGCGGAAGCTGCCAAGATGGATGTGTTATATTATTGAATCCGTAATTCAGAGCAGGTTGTGAGCTGAAATAATTAACAAGATAATTTCCGTCACGATCGGTTATACCACACAAGAGCCTGTATTGAGGAGGAGCCTCCCATACGCTGTCAGTCCATATATACCTATTGCTGTACTCATTCTTTTCTGCTTTTTTGCTGTTTTTAAACCATTCGTTCTGATCAGAAGTATGCCCCGGTACAAGATCAAGTAAAATTCTTATTCCAATCTCATGAGCTTTTTTAAATAAATTCTTCAGGTCTTCATTTGTTCCGTATCTTTCGGCTACAAGATAATAATTCCTTACATCATATCCTGCATCCATAAAAGGTGAATCGTATACCGGATTGAGCCATATGGCATTACAGCCCAGGCTTTTAACATAATCCAATTTTGACTCAATTCCTTTTATATCCCCTATTCCATCGCCATTACTGTCGCAAAATGTTTGGGGATATATCTCATAAAAAACAGCATCCTTTAACCAACTTGGCATAATAAACCTCCGTTTTTGACAATATTTTTATAAATTATACCACAATACACTCATATATTCAAGGCTTTTCTATTTGTCATTATGTTCAAAATATAACATAAAATATCTATTAAATAAAATAAAAAATCATATTGCTTTTTTTAAAAAAAGTGGTACAATTATAATATACTAAATATAAGGAGGCTATTGATTATGGCTTATAAGATTTCAGATGATTGCATTTCTTGTGGTGCTTGTGCAGGTGAATGTCCTGTTGGTGCTATTGCAGAAGGTGACGGCAAATACGAAATAGATGCTGATGCATGTCTTTCTTGTGGTGCTTGTGCAGGTGTATGTCCTGTTGGTGCTCCTGTTGAAGAATAATACTTATTTTTCGTAATCCGAAACATTATTAAGTCGGTGCGTACTGATTGACGCATCGGCTTATTTTTTTGAATTTTTTATATTTACTTCGACAATAATAAATAATATATAATTTATATTATTGGAGGTATTTATATTGCTTTACAATAAAGTCGAAATCTGCGGGATAAATACGTCAAAATTACCTGTTATATCCGAAAAAAGAAAGCAGGAATTGCTTCATACCATAAAACACGGAAATCCTTCACAACAAAAAAAAGCTCGTGATGAAATGATAAACGGAAACTTGAGATTGGTTTTGAGTGTAGTTCAGCGTTTCAACGGCAGAGGTGAAAATCCCGATGATTTGTTTCAGGTAGGCTGTATAGGTTTGATAAAAGCTATTGATAATTTCAACTGCACAAAGGATGTCTGCTTTTCAACCTATGGCGTACCCATGATAATAGGTGAAATAAGACGATATTTAAGAGATTATAATCCTATACGTGTAAGTAGATCACTTAAAGATACAGCATATCATGCTATGAGTATAAAAGAAAAATTTACTATTGAAAATAATCGTGAACCTACTATTGATGAGATTGCAAAGGAAATGAATATGCCCAAAGAAAATATTATTATTGCTTTGGAGTCTATAATTGAGCCTATATCATTGTATGAGCCTGTATTTTCAGATGATAACGATACAATATATGTTATTGATCAATTGAGCGATAATAACAATGACAGTGAAAGTTGGATCAATGGATTAGCAATCAAGCAAGCTGTTGATTCACTTGAAGATCGTGAAAAAATGATATTTTCATTGAGATTCTTTAAAGGCAAGACTCAAACTGAAGTTGCACATGAAATAGGTATAAGTCAAGCTCAAATATCACGTCTTGAAAAAGCAGCTTTAACAAAAATAAGGAACGAATTATAAAAAAATCAAGCCCGTAATATGCGTTTTTAAGCATATCACGGGCTTATTTTAATTAATGATTATTATTTCTGCGATAATTGGAACGTGAATTTGATGAACGGCGTTGAGCATTATCATTTTCAGGCTTCAGTCCCTCAACTTCAATGAGAGCCTCTCTGCGTGACAAATTCAATCTGCCCTTATCATCTATCTCAAGAACTTTGACAATTATGACATCATCAACATTTACAACATCTGTGACTTTTTCTGTACGTCTTACATCAAGCTGTGAAATATGACAAAGACCTTCCTTACCGGGAGCTATCTCTACAAATGCACCAAAATCCATTATCCTTGTGACCTTGCCTTTATATATAGCACCCGGTTCCGGATCATTTACGATAGTATCAACTATATTCATAGCCTGCTTGCATTTTTCAATGTCAAGTCCGCTTATGAATACGTGACCATCTTCTTCAATATCTATTTTTACATCACATTCAGCGCATATCTTCTGTATAACTTTTCCACCCGAACCTATGACTTCCCTTATCTTTTCAATAGGAATTACAGTTGAAAGCATCTTCGGTGCATACTTTGAAAGTTCTTTTCTTGGCTCCGGTATAGCTTTGAGCATTACCTCGTCAAGTATATAGTCACGTGCTTTATGAGTCTTATAGAGAGCTTCTTTGACCATTTCAGGTGTAAGACCGCTTATTTTCAGATCCATCTGAATGGCAGTTATACCCTCATGCGTACCGGCTACCTTGAAATCCATATCACCGAAAAAGTCTTCCAAGCCCTGTATATCCACCATAGTCATCCAACGGTCACCTTCGGTTATAAGACCGCATGATATACCTGCAACAGGAGCCTTTATCGGCACACCTGCATCCATAAGAGAAAGCGTTGAACCACATATTGAACCCTGTGATGTTGAACCATTTGATGAAAGTATTTCTGATACAAGTCTTATCGTATACGGAAATTCTTCCACTGACGGTATTACAGGAACCAATGCTCTTTCTGCAAGGGCTCCATGACCTATCTCACGTCTGCCCGGTCCTCTTGAAGGCTTTGTTTCGCCGACAGAATATGATGGAAAATTATAATGATGTATATATCTTTTTGTTACCTGATCATCAATTCCGTCCATAGCTTGCTGATCGCTCACCGAACCGAGTGTTGTGACTGTCAGAACCTGTGTCTGACCTCTTGTAAACAATCCTGAACCATGTACTCTCGGCAATACTCCTACCTCTGATGCAAGCGGTCTTATTTCATCCATTTTTCTTCCGTCAACACGCTTCTGCTCATCAAGAAGCCAACGACGCACTACAAACTTCTGTGTTTTATACAAACATTCATCTATTTTTTCAGCTTGTTCAGGATAAATTTCATCAAACTTTGCGTGTACTGCTTCATATACAGGCTTCAATCTTTCCTCACGAACAAGCTTGTCATCGGTGTCAAGTGCATATTTTATATCCTCGACAGAAAACTCCTTTATAGCTTCAAACATTTCGGGTTCAGGATCATTGCTTGGATATTCAAATTTAGTCTTACCTATCTCGGTCTGTATTGATTTTATAAATTCTATTATACTCTGATTAGCATTATGACCTGCCATAATACCGTTGTACATAACATCATCCGGCACTATATCAGCACCTGCTTCGATCATAGCGATTCTACTGTCGGTCGATGCAACCGTAACAGCCATTTTTGAAACTGCTCTCTGCTCTTTTGTCGGATTGATGACAAATTCACCGTCAACAAGTCCTACTGATACAGCCGAGATCGGACCATTCCACGGAACATCAGATATACTTAATGCAATTGACGTACCAACCATTGATGCTATTTCAGGTAAGCAATCAGGATCATATGCCATTACTGTACATACGATTGAAACATCATTTCTCATATCCTTCGGGAACAGTGGACGTATCGGACGATCTATCACTCTTGACACAAGTATAGCTTTTTCTGATGGTCTGCCTTCTCTCTTACCATAGCCTCCCGGAATTTTACCGACAGCATATTGCTTTTCCTCATAGTCAACTGATAAAGGAAAGAAGTCTACGCCTTCCCTGGGAGTCGAGGCTGCAGTAACAGCAACATGAACAACTGTCTCACCATATCTAACAAGACAAGCTCCATTAGCCAACTGTGTCATTTTACCCGTTTCGACAACAAGCGGACGACCGGCAAATTCTGTTTCAAAAGTTCTGAATTTCTCAAACATTTTTTTACCTCCAAAAATCATTTTTTAAAAAGTGAATCTCGGTTTAGCAATTAAACCAAAAAACAAAAAAACTGTTTTCTCGTTTCACTGCTAAAAGCCGAAACTACCACTTTTTAATAATTATTGAAACGGGACAGCCCGTAAAATCTACCGACTGCCCCGAAACAATTTTTTACTTACGGATACCGAGTCTTGCTATGATAGAACGATAACGTTCAATGTCAGTCTTTGTAAGATAACTCAAAAGACTTCTTCTCTGACCAATCATTTTGAAAAGACCACGTCTTGAATGATGATCTTTCTTATGAGTTTTCAGATGCTCGGTAAGATCGTTGATTCTTTTTGTGAGTATAGCGATCTGAACTTCAGGAGAACCTGTATCTCCCTCGTGAGTTGCATACTCTTTGATAATAGCTTCTTTTTCTGATTTTAACATTGCTTTTATCCACCTTTTACATATTATAATAATCATGCACTGATCCCAGTCAAAGGCTGTGGATTCCCAACAGGGCTTTACCCAAAAAACCGAGAACAAGCATTAACCGCTTGATATTATATCATAACTTTTTTTATTTGTAAAGTGCTTTTTTGTATTTTATGATTATTTTTTACTGTAATCATTAATTCTTCATCAATACAATATCTCTTTAAAATTGCCTAAAAAAGAAAATTCCGACAATTCCTCCGACAATGCACATATCAGCTTCAAAGCATTTTTATTACTTACATTTCCTGTGAAATCCACATAGAAAAGATATTCAAATGCTGTCCCGGACATTGGTCTTGACTCTATCTTGGTCAGATTCAGCCCGTTTACCGCAAATCTGCACAACACACTGTACAATGAACCCGTCTTATGAGGCAATGAAAAACATACACTTACTTTATCGGCATTTTCATCTATATACAATTTTTTGGAGATAACAAGGAATCTTGTTGTATTATTCGGATTATTCTGAAATCCTCTCAATACTATCTCTAAACCGTATTTTTCAGCTGCCTGCTCTGAACATATAGCTCCTATTGTCATATCTTCACTTTCCGATACCATCTTTGCGGCTGCCGCTGTACTTATGTATGTTTCGCCGAGTATATTTCTACGGCTTCTGAAAAAGTCCGAACACTGTGACAATGCCTGCTGATGTGAGTAGACCTTCTTAAGATCGGATATATCTGCTCCCTTTTTCATAGCTAACACATGATTTATGGGTATATCTACCACCATTGCTATATAAAATCTATATTTCAGCATGAGATCATACACATCAGTAACTGAACCTGCCGAACTGTTTTCTATAGGTACTATTCCAAAATCTGCCTGTTCATTGCATATAGCAGAAAATATATCCTGAAATGATGAATAAAAACCGGGAATACATTTTGGAAATACTTTCATTGTTGCCTGATTTGCATAGCTTCCTTCAACTCCGAAACAAGCTACTTTTACATTTTCATCATCCCTTGGTATTACCTTTCCGGCAGCAAGTATATGATTCTTCAAATTTCTACCGCTTCCTATCATGTCATGCTGCAATGCTCTGCTCAACTCCAATATTGTTGAATAAAGCTGTCTTGAAAAATCTCCATATATACCTGCACTTTTCGTGACCTTATCAAGAAGCTGTTCCTCCCTTTCTTTATTAAATACCTCCATTCCATGCTCCTGCTTATATTCAGCCACCTTTCTTGAACATTCCATCCTGTTCTTGAAAAGTTCTACAAGCTGTTCATCAATACCGTCAATTTCTTCTCTTAATGGTTGTAAACTCATAATTTATGCACCTCTGAAAGTATATTTATTATCGCAACTGCTGTCGCTGATTCTATTACCGGCACTGCCCTTACAACTATACAAGGATCATGCCTTCCCTGTATCTCAATTTCACTGTTTGTTTTACTGTCCAAATCAACTGTTCTCTGCTTCATTGATATAGATGGTGTAGGCTTTATTGCTGTTCGGAATATTATCGGCATTCCTGACGATATTCCTCCCAAAATTCCTCCATGATTATTAGTCCTTGTCCTTACAACTCCGCTATCGTAATAAAATTCATCATTATTCTGACTTCCTCTTAACTTTGTTCCTTCAAAGCCTGATCCAAATTCTATTCCCTTAACTGCAGGTATCCCAAATATTATTGAAGAAATTACATTTTCTATCCCATTGAACATTGGTGAGCCTGCTCCGACCGGCATTCCGACAACTGCACATTCTATTGTTCCGCCTATACTATCCTGTGACATTCTACATTCTTCTATCAACGATCGCATTTTATATTCACAACTTTGATCTATCAATCCGAATGTAGCCTTTGACAGCCTTTCCATAAGTTCATCAGATATATCTGTTCCATTAAACATTTCATCTTCAATATTCCCTATTGACGAAATATGTGCCGCTATCTTTATACCTTTTTTCTCCAATATCTGTCTGCATACTGCTCCGGCAAACACTAATGGTGCGGTCAATCTTCCTGAAAAATGTCCCCCGCCTCTTATATCATTGAAGCCGTTATATCGCACATATCCCGTATAATCAGCGTGTGACGGTCTCGGATGCTTAAGCATATTCCCATAGTCCTGTGAGCGTATATTTGTATTCTTTATGACTGCACACAATGGTGCTCCCGTTGTCGTATCGTTCAACATTCCTGATAACATTTCCGGCATATCTTTCTCTAATCTTGGTGTTGCTGCTTTATCATTTCCCGGAGCCCTTCTGCTCATTTGCAAATATATTTCATCAAGATTCAACCTTTCACCTGATGGCAAGCCATCTATTACTACACCTATCCCATTCCCGTGACTTTCTCCGAAGATCGAGATTTTTATATTATTTCCCCATGATGACATCAGCTTTGCCCCCTACTTTCCTGTAATCCTCAAAAAATTTTGGATATGATTTATTTATACTTTCCATATCGGATATAATAACTTCCCCTTCAGTTCCAACTGCCGCTGCCGAAAGAGCCATCACTATTCTATGATCATTATAGCCATCAACCTCTGCTCCTTTAAGACAATTCACACCATGAATTATAAGTCCGTCTTTTCTCTCCTCGATATTTGCTCCCATTCTTGACAGACCTTCCACCATTGCCGACAATCGATCACTCTCTTTTATTCTTAATCTCTCTGCACCTTTTATAACAGTTGTGCCTTCCGCAAAAGCTCCCACAACAGAAATTGCCGGTACCATATCGGGTATATTACTGACATCTATCTCTATTCCATGTAATGTGTTATTTTCTATCGTGACCTTTCCACTGCTTTCAATTATATCTGCACCAAATCTTTTATATATCTCTACACACTCTTTATCTCCCTGATATGATCTCATATCCAAATTATCTATCGAAATTTTTCCACCGATTGCCGCCATTGTCATAAAAAATGCTGCTTGAGACCAATCACCCTCAACAGTAAATTCTCTTGCCTTATATTTCTGATTGCCTTTTACTTTCCAACCGGTTTCCGTTCTTTTTACTTCAACTCCGAATTTATCCATTATATCAATTGTCATATCAACATATCCTGATGATTGAAGTTCGGTAGTTAAGATGATCTCACTGTCACTCTCAAGCAACGGTAATGCCAACAACAAGCCTGTTATGAATTGTGAGCTTACATTGCCGGGAATACTATAAATACCACTTTCCAATTTTCCCGATATTTTCAAGGGCAAGCCTCCTTTGGTCTCACAATTGACTCCGTTTTTCGGCAAACATTCCAAATATATTCCTATCGGTCTTTCAGGCAATTTACCATGACCTATAAATTCGGCTGAAACTCCTCCTGCACTGCATACCGGTACTAAAAATCGGAGCGTTGAGCCGCTTTCATTACAATCCAATCTGACATTTTTATTACAAAATATATTTTTTCCATTGACTGTAAGAATATCTCCTTCCAGCTCTATTTCCGCTCCAAGTGACCTCATGCACCCGATAGTTGCTCTTATATCATCTGACATATCAACAGGAGATATTATACTCTTTCCATCACACAATGCAGCACATATTATCGCTCTGTGTGCAGCACTTTTTGACGGAGGCATTGATACCGTTCCATTGATCGAACCTTTTTTGACCGATATTTTAGCCACTATTCAACACTTCCTTATTTTTCTTATTTATGCAATACATATCATACCACAATTTTCTCTGAATGTAAATAAAAATCGAGGAATGAAATAAATCATTCCTCATTTCTTATCATTAATTCCTTACTATATTTAAAAGATGTGCTATAGAAGGTATACTTTCACCCTGTTGTGATGATGTCGGCGACATCAATGCTCCTGTCGCAATAAAAAGAATATTCCTCAATTTATTCGCCTTTAACAACTTCATTATATAAGAACAAAATACTGAACCAGAACATCCGCATCCTGAACCTCCTGCATGAACATCCTGCTCCTCAAGATCAAATATCATTAAACCACAATCATTGTGATTTTTGGATATATCTATATTCTGCCTTTGCAGAATTTCCTTTAACAGTTGTGATCCGACCTTGCCCAAATCTCCTGTCAGAATCAGATCATAATCTTCAGGCTTTGTATTTGTATCTATCAAAAAATTATATATAGTATCTGCCGCTGCAGGTGCCATTGCGGCTCCCATATTATTCGCATCTTTTACTTTCAGATCGTTTATTCTACCTATGGTTGTGTATTTTACTGAAATTTCACCATAGCTTTTGTCTATTAATACTGCTCCTGAACCTGTAACTGTCCATTGCGCTGTTGGTGTACGTTGACCTCCGTACTCTATAGGCAGTCTAAATTGTCTTTCTGCCGAACAAAAATGTGATGATGTCACCGCAACTGCTCTTTCTGCCGCTCCACTATCTATAAATACAGATGCAGCAAGCATTGTCTGTGCCATTGTTGAACAGGCTCCGTACTGTCCTAAAAACGGTATATTCAATTCCCTTAATCCGAATGTTGAGGAAATACACTGATTCAGCAGGTCTCCCGCAAATATGACATCTATATCCGCATTTTCTAAATTGTTCCTTTTCATCAGCTCACATACGGCTGTTTTTTGCAATGCACTTTCAGCCTTTTCCCAAGACTGCTGCCCTAATTTATTATCTTTGAAAGCTATATCAAAATATTCTCCTAATGGTCCTTCGCTTTCTTTTTTTCCTACAATTCCTACACTTGATCTTATAGTTACATTATTATTCATTTTTAATGTATATTTTCCTACTCTTTCAGGCATATTAAAGACCTCCTATCAATCTTATTATATCCTGACTTAAATAATTAATTCCTCAAAACAGTATACAAAATAAAACAAGACCTTTCAGAACATTTTACCGAAAGGTCTTATAAAGGTTCTTATTTTATTACATTAAATCAAAATCTATTGTGCCAAGTGCTATCTCGGCAGCTTTTACTTTTACTTTCACGATATCTCCTATCGAATAGCTGACACCGCTTTTCCTGTCCCTTGTTGTCGTTGTACCATTATATTCAAAATATGCTCTGTCATCATCTGTCAGATTGACAAAACCTTCTATACCATTCTCTATGGCTATGAACAGTCCCTTATTAGTAATTCCGGAAACTACTCCATCATGTATCTCTCCGATATGCTTTGTCATATATTCAGCGGCATAGAATTTCTCACTATCACGTTCTGCACGCATAGCTCTTATTTCTCTTTCGGATGACATTTTGGATGACTTTTTTACAAATTCATCATACTTTGAACTTATCACATCAACAGGTACTCCTCCCACAAGATCAGTCAATATCCTATGGATAGAAGTATCAGGATAACGCCTTATAGGAGATGTAAAATGGCAGTAATCCTCCAGTGACAAACCAAAATGCCCCAAAGGTTTATGATCATACCGTGCCTTTGCCATCGAACGCAACACCTGTGTTGATATCAGCCTTGAATATGGCGTTTCTTTAGCCTTATTTATGAGTGCTGCAAGGTCTGTCTGATGAACCCCCTCCTTCAATCTCCTGACATTGAAGCCGCATACCGCTGCCAATTCAGCCAATGACTCTAATTTATCGGGATCAGGGGCTTCATGTACCCTATATACAAATGGTATACCTGCACTTTTCGCATACAATGCAGCTGCCCTGTTAGCTGTTATCATGAATTGTTCTATAAGTTCTTCGGCATTGCCTCTGTCCCTTTCGGATACGTCTATACATACTCCATTTTCGTCAAGCACAAACTTTAATTCCGCTGTCTCTATTTCCAATTCTCCACGCTGCTTCGATTTCGCCTTAAGCAGTTCAGCTAATTCCTGTGCCGCAAATATTTCATCATACACTTCCGCATATTTACTCTTTAACTCATCGCTTGCAGTACCGTCTATTATTTCATTGACTTCGGAATAAACTCCTCTCACCTTCGATACAATAACACTCTTTTCAAATCTGTAATCAATCAGATCAGCCTTTTCATCAAGTGTCATTATCGCCGAGAATGTAAGTTTTTTGGTACCTGCATTCAGTGAACAGCAACCATTCGATATTTCAACCGGCAGCATTGGTATTACTCTGTCGGCAAAATATACTGACGTTCCTCTGTCCATTGCACTTTCATCAAGCAATGTACCCTCTCTCACATAGTACGACACATCAGCTATATGTACCCCCAATTCCCAACCTCTGTCAAGCTTTTTAACGGAAATGGCATCATCCAGATCCTTTGCATCTGCACCGTCTATTGTGAATATCGGCTCATCTCTTAAATCCAATCTCCTTGCCATTTCTTCGTCAGTTATTGGCATAGCCGCTGCCATGGCAGCTTCATGCTTGACCGCAACAGTAAATTTCGTTGGAATGCCATTCGCATCAATTATCGCATCTGCACATATCTTTGCACTATCAGCTGCACCATATATTTTTATTACCCGTGCATTGATCCTTTTAGTTTTTTTATCAAACGATACTGCTGCCTTGACCTTATCACCGTTTTTGGCTTTGAGTGAACCTCCCTTTACTATCGGTAAAGCATGTGAGAATCCCGCATCAGGCTGTATATATCCA
>CACXGJ010000232.1 GCA_902767125.1 uncultured Ruminococcus sp.
ATAACAAAGAGGGCTTTTTGGAGTTGGGCGTATCACCCGAACAGGCTCCCGATAAACCCACTTATGTTACAATCTCATTTGAAAAAGGTATTCCGGTAGCAGTTGACGGTGAAAAACTCGGTGCAGTCGAGATAGTTAAAAAGCTCAATCAGCTTGGCGGTGAAAACGGTATCGGTATAGTCGATCTCGTTGAAAACAGACTTGTCGGCATGAAGTCGAGAGGTGTTTATGAAACTCCGGGTGGAACTATCCTCTATTATGCTCACAACAAGCTCGAAGAAATCACTCTCGACAGAGATACATATCACTTCAAACAGCAGGTAGGCTTGCGTTTTGCCGAACTCGTTTACTTCGGTCAGTGGTATACACCTCTCAGAAAAGCCCTTTCAGCTTTCGTTGACTCAACACAGGAGACTGTTACAGGTGATGTAAAACTCAAGCTCTACAAGGGCAATATCATTGATGCGGGTGTTACTTCACCGTATTCACTCTATGATATGGACATAGCAACATTTGATGAGGATGAGGTTTACGATCAGAAGGATTCGGCAGGATTCATAAATCTCTTTGGACTTCCGATAAAGGTTCATGCTAAAAAGAATCTTATCACTGAATAATTTTTTCAGTCTGATTTAAAGAAATATGTCAGGGCGAACAGTGGTAAATCATTGTCCGCCTTGATGTCGTTTAGAAAAGGAGTTGATCATGTGAAGCTTTGGGCAGGACGTTTCTCAAAGGAGATAGACAAAAAAACAAATGACTTCAATTCGTCAATATCATTCGACAGCAGAATGTACAGAGAGGATATTGAGGGAAGCATGGCACACGCCCAAATGATAGGTGAGTGCGGAATTATCGAGAAAAGCGAATCAGAGGCTATTATAGAGGGACTGAAAGGAATACTTGCCGATATTGATAATGGCAGTCTTCAGATAGATCCCAATGCCGAAGATATACATACATTCATAGAAGGTGAGCTTACACAGCGTCTCGGACAGACAGGCAAAAGACTTCACACTGCAAGAAGCCGTAATGATCAGGTTGCCGTTGATATTCGTCTGTATCTCAAAAAAGAAGTACAGAATATCAAAAAGCAGGTCAAGGAATTGATCGGAGTCATCTGCAATAAAGCTGAAGCATATGCAGGTGCGGTAATGCCGGGATATACTCATTTACAGAGAGCACAGCCGATAACCTTCGGACATCATCTTATGGCTTATGCCGCAATGCTTTTGCGTGATGTTGACAGATTGGAATGTACTTACAGACACATGGACGAAATGCCTTTGGGAAGCGGTGCATTGGCAACAACAACTTATCCGATCGACAGAACTGTTACAGCAAGATTATTGAATTTCGACAGAGTTTCACAGAACAGTCTTGACGGTGTATCCGACAGAGATTTCTGTATGGAGCTGGCAAGCGTTCTTTCAATCATAATGGTACATCTCTCAAGATTTTCCGAAGAAATAATAATGTGGTGTTCGTGGGAATTCAAATTCGTTGAATTGGATGATGCATTTTCGACAGGTTCAAGCATAATGCCCCAAAAGAAAAATCCTGATATAGCCGAGCTTGTAAGAGGAAAATCAGGCAGAGTTTTCGGAGATCTGATGACACTTCTTACAGTGATGAAAGGAATAGCCCTTGCATACAACAAGGATATGCAGGAGGATAAAGAAGCTATATTTGATGCAGTCGATACAGTGAAAATGTGCCTTACAGCGTTTACTCCCATGATAGATACAATGAAAGTCCTCACGGACAATATGAGAAAAGCTGCTGCAAACGGCTTTATCAATGCAACAGACTGTGCGGACTACCTCGTTAAAAAGGGCTTGCCATTCCGTGATGCTTACAAGGCAACAGGTACTCTTGTGGCTATCTGCATAGAGAAAAAGACAACTCTCGAAGAATTGCCGATAGAGGAATACAAGAAAATTTGTGAAGTATTTGACGAGGGTGTTTATGAGGCTATATCGCTCGAAAACTGTGTGAACGGCAGAAAAGTAACAGGCGGTCCCGCAAGTGAAAATGTCAAAGCACAAGTGAAACGTGTAAAAGCGTTAATTGAAGATTAAGAGGGAATGAAAATGAAAATAAAAGCAGGAATAATCGGAGCAACGGGCTATGCAGGTGCAGAACTTGTAAGAATACTTATGACACATCCGCAGGCTGAAATTGCAGCTATAAGCTCCGTCAGCTTTGAGGGAAAGAAATTGAGTGAGGTTTATCCGTCATATAAAAATCTTTGTGACATGGAGTGCGGTACACAGGATGAGGTTGTTGCAAAGAGTGATGTCATATTTGCGGCACTTCCTCACGGACTGTCACAGGAATTAGCCGCTGAATGTGATAAACAGGGAAAAGCGTTCATTGACTTGGGAGCGGATTTCCGTCTTGAAAGCGAAGATGAATACAAGGAATGGTACGGCTGTGAGTTTTTAGACCACGATTTGCATAAAAAAGCTGTGTACGGATTGCCGGAGCTTTTCAGAGAGAATATCAAAGGCAAAAAAGTTATTGCAAATCCGGGCTGTTATACGACAGGGGCACCGCTTGCACTTGCACCCGCTGTTGTGAATAATCTTGTAAGCACTGACGGAATTATCGTTGATTCAAAATCAGGCGTAACGGGTGCAGGCAGAAAACCTAATCAGGGAAATCATTACCCCGAACTGAACGAAGGATTTCATGCCTATAAGGTGGCAAATCACCGCCATACTCCCGAAATCGAACAGACTCTTTCAAAACTTTCGGGAAAGAATGTTAAGATAACATTTGTGCCTCACTTGTTGCCTGTCAATCGTGGTATCATTTCAACGTGCTATGCAAGACTTAATGAGGGTGTCACAAAAGAGCAGATAAGAAAAGCATACGAGGATTTCTACAAAGATGAATTTTTTGTAAGACTTCTTCCTGACGGTGCAAACGCTGATATACATAACATCAAGTATTCCAATTTCTGTGACATTTCACTTCACATTGATACAAGAACAGGCACTTTCATTGCGATATCTGCTATTGACAATATGGTAAAGGGTGCGGCAGGTCAGGCTATTCAGAACATGAATATTATTTTCGGCTTGGACGAAAAAACAGGTCTGGTAATTGTTCCCCCTGCATTTTAAGAGAGTGGAGTTTGGAGAGCGGAGAGTTGAGCAGTTGAACTTTAAAACTTTTTTCTGAATTTCACATTAAAAAATAAGTGGATTTTGAGAATTTATTGGAAAGCGGAGATAATTCCACTCTTCACTCTCAACTCTCCACACTATTAAAAATGGAGGAAAAGAAATGGCATATAAATTTATAGAAGGTTCGGTAACGGCTGCAAAGGGCTTTAAGGCATCTGGCATACACTGCGGTATCAGAAAGAATAAATCCAA
>CACXGJ010000233.1 GCA_902767125.1 uncultured Ruminococcus sp.
AAAAGCAACTATCACTGTAACGGAAGACGATCCGACTCCCACACTCGTTAATAACTCGACAATATCCGCAACAACGATAACTCTCGGAAACACTGTAACTGTAAAGGGTGCAGCAGCAGGCGGTACTTCTCCGTATAAGTACGCTGTTTATTACAAGGCTTCATCCGCTTCAACGTGGAGTACAAAACAGGATTTCTCGTCAACAACCTCTGTTTCCATCAAGTTCACAGGCACAGGTACAAAAAATGTATGTGTAAAGGTTAAGGATAGTTCCGGAACAGTTGCCAAAAAATATTTTACAGTAACTGTAAAGGCAAATGCTCTGACAAACAATTCAAAGATTTCTGCAACAGAGATTAAGCTCGGCAATACTGTTACATTGACAGGTGCGGCTTCGGGCGGTACAGGTTCATATACCTATGCAATGCTTTATAAAAAGACAAGCAGCTCATCATGGACAACAGCACAGAATTTCAGCTCTACAAAATCTGTTTCCGTAAAGCCTGCAAGTGCAACAACGTATGATGTCTGCATTAAAGTAAAAGACAGTGCAGGTACTATCGAAAAGAAATTCTTTACAGTGACAGTCAAGAAAGGCTTGACGAATACCTCAAAGATATCGGCAACCTCAATAGCTCTCGGAAAAACAGTTACTCTTACAGGCTCTGCAACAGGCGGTACAGGTTACTATAACTTCGCAATGCTCTATAAGAAAACAAGCGATTCCAACTGGACAACCGCACAGGGCTTCAAACCCCATGAAACAGTTACAATCAAGCCCGCAAAGGCTACAACCTATGATGTATGTATCAAGGTTCAGGACAGTGACGGAACTATTGAAAAGAAATTCTTTACAGTTACCGTGAAAAATGTTGCTCTTGCAAATAACTCAACTCTTTCGGCAACAAGCATTAAACTTGGCGATACAATAACTGTCAAGGGTTCTGCAACAGGCGGCACAACTCCTTACAAATACGCTGTTTATTACAAGGCTTCTTCAGCTACAACATGGACTGAAAAGCAGGCTTTCTCAACAAATGCTTCTGTTTCGATTAAATTCGCAGGCACAGGCACAAAGGACGTTTGCGTAAAAGTTAAGGACAATGCAGGAACAGTCGTTAAGAAATATTTCACCGTAACAGTAGCATCAAGCATAACAAACAATTCAACAGTCAGTGCAACAAGTGTTACAAAGGGCGGCAAGGTCACAGTTAAATTCTCTGCAACAGGCGGTACATCTCCTTATACCTACAAAGTAGAAAGAATGTTGGTGGGCAGCTCATCAGGCTGGACAGCTATATCAAATACTTCTTCAACATCTACAACTGTATCAATACCGACAGCCGCAACATATCAGATACGTGTAACTGTTACCGACAGCAAAAAGGCTACATCTGTAAAATACTTCACAGTTACAGGCAAATAAAAATTGACCAAGCGTATAACATTTTCATAACTACCTTCTGAATTAAGGATACCCATACAGGATATTTTTAGAAATCCTGTATGGGTGTTCTGTTTTTTGTTGAAAGAGAGCTTTTTTTATGATATAATATATTCGGTGATATTTATGATAAACGTTGATGTAAGGATAATAACGGCAAAATCCGATGATATAGAGATAAACAGAAATGAGCTTGCCTTGAGGCTCAAGACCGACAGGGAATACGAAAGTGAACTTCTCGAAAAATGCCGTAAGAGGTTCAATGAGACAGTCGAATATAAGTGTGCATATATCAGGACAGAAGTTGACCTGTCACGGGAAAATGTCTGTAAATTTGATTTTGCGGAAATAGAAAGCAGAGATTTATATAAGAATTTACATGGATGCAAAGAGGCTTTTGTAATGGCGGTCACAACGGGGATAGCAGTGGACAGACTGCTGAACAGATTGAATGTCATCTCACAGGCAGAGCATTTTGTAACAGACGGGCTTTCGTCTGCGGCAGTTGAATCTTTCTGCGACTATGCCTCGGACATGATGAAAACAGGCATCAGATGTGCAAATCGTTTCAGTCCGGGTTACGGGGATGTTTCGATAGAAGTTCAGAAACCGCTCTTGGAAAGGCTGTGTGCGGCTGAAGCATTGGGTATTACTCTGAATCCGGCTTATTTAATGACACCTGTAAAATCTATAACTGCAATAATGGGGATAAGATCATGAAAGATATAAAAGACTTGATAAAAGAAAAAAGAATATATTTTGACGGAGGAACAGGAACCGTTCTGCAAAAAAAGGGACTTAAGCCCGGTGAATCGCCTGAAATGTGGAATATAAATCAGCCGTATAAGATAATAACTTTGCATAAGTCATACCTGAAAGCAGGAGCAAATATCATCAAGACAAATACCTTTGGAGTGAACAGAAATAAATTTCTGAATTATGCGGAGGTCATAAGAAAGGGTATTGAGTGTGCAAGGAAGGCGGTCGAGGAAGTCGGAGAAAATGAAAAATACATAGCATTTGATATGGGACCGACGGGAAGACTTCTTGAACCGTTGGGTGATCTGCCGTTTGAGGAGGCAGTTTCCATATTTGCGGATAATGTAAAGGTTGCGGCTGAATGTGGCGTTGATTTGATTCTTATTGAGACAATGAACGACAGCTATGAAACAAAGGCGGCAGTTCTGGCGGCAAAGGAAAATTGTGACCTGCCGATATTTGTAACGAATGTGTATGACGGTACAGGGAAGCTGATGACAGGTGCAGATCCGAAGGCTATGATAGCAATGCTGGAGGGATTGGGAGTAGACGGTCTCGGAATGAACTGTTCACTCGGACCTGATAAGATGCTTGATATAATAGATGAATTTGCGAAGTATTCTTCAACTCCGATAATAGTGAATCCGAATGCAGGCTTGCCCGAGGTGGTTGACGGTGAAACGGTGTTCAATATAGGTGAGGATGAATTTTCGGATTATATGGTGCAGATGGCACAGCGAGGTGCAACGATATTGGGCGGATGCTGTGGCACAACTCCGAAATTCATCAGCAGGACTATCGGGAAAACAAGGGATTTACCGTATCAATGCCCGACCGAAAAGTATTTCACAATGGTATCATCCTATACCCATGCAGTGATAATTGATAAAAACCCGATATTGATAGGTGAAAGGATAAATCCAACAGGAAAGCCGAAATTAAAGGAAGCTCTGCGAAGCGGTGACTTGAATTATGTTTTGAATGAGGCGGTCAGACAGGCTGATAAGAATGTGCATATACTTGACGTGAATGTGGGATTGCCCGAAATAGATGAGACAGAGATGATGAAAAAATGTGTTTCGGGGATACAGGCTGTCACTGATCTGCCGCTTCAGATAGATACGACTAAATTTGATACACTTGAACAGGCAATGAGAGTGTATAACGGAAAGCCTCTTGTAAATTCCGTGAACGGTACACAGGCAAGTATGGAAAATGTTCTTCCGATAGTGCAGAAATACGGAGGAGGACTTATCGCTCTGACCATAGATGAGAAAGGTATTCCCGACAATGCACCCGACAGGGCGAAAATTGCAGAAAAGATAATTGCAAAGGCGGCTGAATACGGTATTTCAAGAAAGGATATCATAGTTGATCCGCTGGCACTGACTATATCATCAAATCCCGAAAGTGCCGTTGTCACACTTGAAAGTATCAGACTGATAAGAGCATTGGGAGTCAAGACAAGTCTTGGCATATCCAATATATCCTTCGGACTTCCTCAAAGAAATCTTGTGACAAGTACATTTTATGCAAACGCATTGCAAAGCGGTCTGAATTGTGCGATAATGAATCCGTTTGCGGATGAGATGATGAATGTATACTATGCGTACAGGGCATTGAATCAGCTTGATACAGGGTGTGTGGATTATATAAATTATGCTTCGGCAATTCAGGGGACAGTAAAGAATGATGTTAAATCAGAGGAAAATCTCCATGTTTGTATAGTAAAAGGCTTGAAAGACGGAGCGGCAGCACAGACGAGAAAATTACTTGAGAGCATTACACCTCTTGAAGTCATAAATAAGCATATAGTGCCTGCATTGAATGAGATAGGAACGGCGTTTGAGCAGAAAAAGGCATATCTGCCGCAGCTTCTGATGAGTGCGGAAACAGCCTCGCTTTCATTTGAAGAAGTCAAGAAAAAGATACCGTTGGAACAGACAGATAAAAGTAAGGCAATAGTTTTGGCGACAGTCAGGGGAGATATACATGATATAGGAAAGAATATCGTAAAAGTCCTGATGGAGAGCTATGGCTTCACCGTGTATGACTTGGGCAGGGATGTACCGCCCGAAAGAATAGTTGAATGTGCATTGGAGCATGGGTGTAAATTGGTAGGCTTGAGTGCATTGATGACTACAACAGTGCCATCAATGGCAGAGACGATAAAGCTGCTGAATGAGACGGACAGGTCTATAAAAACAATGGTAGGCGGAGCGGTGCTGAATCAGGAATATGCCGATATGATAGGAGCAGACTTTTATGGAGCTGACGCAATGGACAGTGTAAGATTTGCGGAAAAATTTTATTCAAACTGAATTTTCATAAAAAGATTTTCATAAACATTAACAAAAATATATTGGGAGTTAATGTTGTATGAAAAGGATAATATTGTCAAGTCCGTTGAAATTTCGAGT
>CACXGJ010000234.1 GCA_902767125.1 uncultured Ruminococcus sp.
CGAAGTGCAAATGTATCGGGAAATTTCTCCCACAGGTATTCGGGCATTGTCCCGTACTTTTCATAAACATAACCTAAAATCTTTTCAAGCATAAAAATACATCTCCTTTTACACTCAATTATACCACAAAAATAAACGGAACAGAAATAAAACTTTTCTGCTCCGTTATTTTTTTACTTGCCGGTCAATAATTTTTTCCATTCTTTGATGACACTGCGGTCTTCAAAATAATTTATCTTCATTGCTTTTTGAACACGGGCTAATGTTCTGTCGGTACGTTCTTGTGCCTTTAATGTGCCTGACATGAGAATGTCATAAACTGTGTCTATATCCTTTTCCCATTTCTGACGCTCGGCACGGATAGGACTCAATGTTTCCTCCAACACCTGTATCAGAAATTTCTTGCACACTCCGTCACCCAAGCCGCCTTTCCGGTAATGTTCTTTCATTTCATCAAGGTTCGCATACTGCGGAAGATACTCCGCAAAATGCTCATCACAGCAAAGTGCATCAAGATATGTAAAGACAACATTTCCTTCGGTATGTCCGGGATCTTCTATCCTCAAATGTGTCGGATCAGTGAACATCTTTCCGTTGACCTGTGTTTTGACGGTCTTCGGAGTGTCCGACAAATAAATGCAGTTGCCCAAGGATTTACTCATTTTAGCCTTTCCGTCAACTCCCGGAAGTCTTCTCTGCATTTCATTGTCGGGGATAACAGCCTTTGGCAATACAAGTGTTTCACCGTATATCCTGTTGAACTTCTCAACAATCTCTCGTGTCTGCTCTATCATCGGGAGCTGATCTTCACCTACGGGAACGATATTTGCATCAAACGCCGTTATATCAGCCGCCTGTGATACGGGATATGAAAAGAAGCCTGCCGGCAAACCCTCATCTGCAAAGCCTCTCATCTGTATTTCAGCCTTGACTGTGGGATTGCGTGAAAGTCTTGCTGTTGTCACAAGATTCATATAGTAAAAAGTAAGCGAATGCAATGCGGGCAATGCCGACTGAACACAAAATGTCACCTTCTCCGGATCAAGACCGACCGATAAATAATCCAGTATCACATTGACAATATTGCTTCTGATCTTCTGCGGATCATCAACATTATCCGTCAAAGCCTGATCATCGGCTATAAGAATGTTTATCTCGTCATAAAGACCTGAATTTTGAAGCTCAACACGCCTTTTCAACGAACCGACATAATGTCCCAGATGCAGGCGACCTGTCGGGCGGTCACCTGTCAGTATAATTTGCTTTTGTGTATTTTCCATATCAGGAAACTCCTTTCAAACATCACAATATCAGTAATATAACACAAAAACGCTTTTTCGTCAATATCCGAAAAAGTGCATAAAATTCAACTCGGATATTTTGGTATATTCAATAAAAATTTTCTCGAAAAATAATTGACAATACAGAATTATATGATATAATTATCTCAACAGGATAAAATTGTTCCTGTCAAGAAAGTTACCTAATTTTAAGGAGGTTTTTTATTATGGCTTCAATAGAACTTCATAAGGTAGATGTCAAGGCTTTCCTTTCTGTTATTGATACCTGCGAGGGCGATGTTTACCTCGTTACAGACGAAGGAGACCGTCTTAATCTCAAGAGCAAGCTCTGTCAGCTTATCGGTCTTACAAAGCTCATCGAGGGCGGTCAGATTACAAATGCAAGCATTGAATGTCAGAACCCTGACGATGAATCAAAGCTTTTCCGTTTCAATATGTTCGGTGCTGAATGATTTTTTTGCAAAAAATAATTACGGTCTGTGTGTTTTTCGACATACAGACCGCTTTTTTTTATTTATTTTGCTCCATACTGTGCATAGTAATTATCAATAGCTTCCTTGAGCTTATCATCAATCACTACTCTGACTTTATATTCTTTATTATAAAGATCTTCTAGTTTTTGTTCAAACAATTTACACGGACCAATAGGCATACCTCCTATTTTTTCTGCTAGGTTAAACGATTCAGAATACTCTTTAAATTCCCCCAACTCTTCATCAGATACTTCTAATTTAGTAATATCAATTTTCCGTAATTCCTCTATACTTAGCATTACTTCAACCTCCTTTCATATTTATA
>CACXGJ010000235.1 GCA_902767125.1 uncultured Ruminococcus sp.
GTGGCATTGTTCAAGACATCAATGTTTGATGAGGGGGTAACGGTTAAGAACTTTGCCGATATAGCCGGTATCAATAAAATGCTTTTCTGGTCAGCCGTTACTATCGGAATCATAGGATTCATTTCAATGATAGTCATATCATTCAGAAAAAGCAAAGAGTTTTCTGTTCCTATGAAAATATTCATTGGACTGCTGTATGCAGTCATATTCTTATCATATTACATTTTCTGCTTGAAGTTCCCGCAGGTATGCACTCAAAATATAAGATATGCTGTACCTCTTATTGTAATAGGGGCATTTTTTGCAGGATATGCCGTCAAAAAGCTCCTTGAACATGATTCGGCACTTTGCCGTATCACAGGTTCTGTTATATGCGGGGCAGTTACACTCTATTCCATTTCAGGCATATTGGTATATGATGTAGTTATCTCGGTTATGTCAAAGTAAAATAAAATCAATATTGCGGGCGGACTGTTATCCAAGAAGGCACAGTATCGCCTGCAAATAATTATGAGGAGGAATAAACTTGTTTTTCAAAAAAAAGGAAAATATCAGCGGAGTCGAATATATAGTTGCAGGACTCGGAAATCCTGACAGAAAGTATGAGAATACAAGACACAATGCAGGTTTTATAACAGTCGATACACTTGCGGATAAAATGGATATCCGTCTTGACAGGATAAAATATAAATCCCTGTGCAATACCTGTACGATAGCCGCTAAAAAGGTTCTGCTGATGAAGCCGTCAACCTATATGAATAACAGTGGTCAGGCAGTTGTCGAAGCAATGAATTTCTATAAAATACCGCCCGAAAATGTGATAATAATATTTGACGATATTTCGCTTGATGTCGGCAAAATGCGTATCAGGAGAAAGGGCAGTGACGGAGGACATAACGGTATCAAGAATATAATATATCTTTCGGGTAGTGACCAATTTCCGAGAATAAAAATGGGAGTCGGAAATAAGCCTGAAAAATGGGATTTGGCAGACTGGGTGCTGTCGAACTTCACCGACAGTGAGAGAAAGCTCCTTGACGAAACAGCACAAAATGCCTGTGATGCAGTCGAAAAGATAATATCGGGAAATATCGACAAAGCAATGAATCTTTACAATTAGCAATGAGCAATGTTAAATTGTACAGTGTTCAAATTAAAAAGAGGTAGTATATGAAATTTTTGGATAATATTTTTGAACAGACGGAAGAATATAAAGTTTTGTCTGGATCAGTGGAAAAAAATAGATTTCCGTGTATGGCAACGGGACTTTCAGCCGTACACAAGGCACATCTTATACACTGCATGGTGAATGATAGTGATAAAAATGCACTTGTGCTTGCTTCTGATGAAGCCGAGGCTCAAAAGCTGTGTGCCGACCTGAAATCTATGGGGACAAGTGCGGTATTCTATCCGTCAAGGGATTTTACATTCCGTGATATAGAAGGTGTTTCAAGGGAATTTGAGCATCAGAGGATAGGGGCTTTATACGGCTTTATGACGGGGCAGTATAAAGTCATAATATCATGTATTGACGGTGCATTACAGTACAATATCCCGAAAAACGTCCTTGAAAAATCGTCGGTTAAGATAAAGTCGGGAACCGAAATATCTCTCGAAAAGATATCATCGGCACTTCTGGCGAGCGGTTATGTGAGAGTCGAACAGGTAGAGGGAACAGGACAGTTTGCAGTAAGAGGCGGTATACTTGATTTTTTTATGCCGTCAGCACCTCAACCGTGCAGAGTTGAATTTTGGGGAGATGAGATAGATACTGTATCGTCATTTGATATAGATACTCAAAGAAGAACGGAATATATTGACGGCTTTGTGATAACACCGTCAAGTGAGATAATTTTTGACAGTGCGGAGGAGGTCTCGGAGAAGATCGAGAAAAAGGCAAATTCACTTCGTGGAAAAGCCGCAGCACTTGCAAAGCCGATATTATATAAAGAGGCTGAAAAATTGAGGACGAATAGAAGAATAGCTTGTGCGGATAAGTTCTATTCGCTTATATATGAAAAGCCGTCAAATTTGTTTGATTATCTTCGGAAGGACAGTTTTGTATTTGTATCCGAACAGCCTAAATTAAGGGACAGAATGAAAGCTGTTATGTGGCAGTGGGGCGAGGATATAAAGGATTATCTGACAGAGGGGATACTTTGCAGGGGACTCGATAAATTCACGGGTGATCTGACGGATGAACTGAACGAGCTTTCAAAGAAGCATACCATTTTCATAGACAACTACGCAAGAGGTACCTGTGAGCTGCCGCTGAAGGAGCTGGTTAATTTCAATATAAAGCAGACTTCACCGTGGAGCGGTTCATTGAGCGTGTTGTGTGAGGATATTGACGGAATGAAGCCCCAAGGCAAAAAAATAGTTGTACTTGCAGGTACGGAAAAATTTGCCGAAAACTTGTTCAAGGATATGCTTGCGGCAGGCTATAATGCGGCATTGTTGAAAAAAGACGATATCATTGAAAGTAACGGGATATATATAAGCGGAGGCAGTCTGTCGGCGGGATTTGAATATCCGTCAGCGAATTTTGTGCTTATAACACGTTCACAGATGAATAATACTGTAAGGAAAAAATCTCACAGTTCACCGTCAAAAAGCAGGTCTGTATTCAGTCTTGCAGAATTGTCCGTGGGAGATTATGTCGTACATTCGGTTCATGGTATCGGAATATTTGAGGGTGTTCAGAAAAGAGAATATGAGAATATCGTCAAGGATTATATAACTATACGGTATGCAAGGGGAGATATGCTTTATGTTCCCGTGACACAGCTCGATCTTGTATCGAAATATATCGGACCGAGGGATGAGGCTGATGTAAAGCTGCATAGGTTAGGCGGTCAGGAGTGGCAGAAGGCAAAAAACCGTGTACGAAAGGCAGTAACGGATATTGCCGATGAGCTTATCAAGCTGTATGCGGAGAGAATGAAGGCAAAGGGACACGCCTTTCCGTCAGACACCCCTTGGCAGATGGATTTTGAACAGCGTTTTGAGTATGAAGAAACGGATGACCAAAAGAGAGCCATTGCGGAAATAAAAAATGACATGGAAAAGACCTCTCCGATGGACAGGCTTTTGTGCGGAGATGTAGGCTTCGGTAAAACAGAGGTGGCATTAAGGGCAGCTTTCAAGTGTGTCACGGACTCAAAGCAATGTGTGCTGCTCGTGCCGACAACTATCCTTGCATGGCAGCATTATCAGACAGCCTTGAGGAGATTTGAGGGCTTTCCCGTCAATATCGAGCTTCTTTCAAGATTCAGAAAAGCTTCTCAACAGGATGCAATAATAAATAAACTGAAAAAGGGAGATATAGATTTCGTTATAGGGACTCACAGGCTGATCTCAAAGGATGTTGAATTTCGTGATCTCGGACTTGTGATAATAGACGAGGAACAGCGTTTCGGTGTTGCACAGAAGGAAAAATTCAAGAAAATGTGCAGGAATGTTGATATACTGACGCTTTCCGCAACGCCTATCCCAAGAACGCTGAATATGTCAATGTCGGGGATAAGGGATATGTCTACCTTGGAGGAGGCTCCGCAAGACAGACATCCTGTACAGACCTATGTACTTGAATATGACGAGAATGTTATAAATGAGGCTATAAGACGTGAATTGAGACGTGGAGGACAGGTCTTTTATCTGTTCAACTCTGTTGAGGGAATTGACCTGAAAGCCAAGCAGATAAGCGACAGCATACCCGAAGCAAAGGTAGGATACGGTCACGGAAAAATGACTGAAAGTCAGCTTTCGGAGGTATGGAGACAGATGCTTGAACAGGAGATAAATGTTCTTGTGAGTACGACTATAATAGAAACGGGCGTTGATATACCGAATGCAAATACTCTTATCATAGAAAATGCTGACAGGATGGGACTCTCACAGCTCCATCAGATAAGAGGGCGTGTGGGACGTTCATCAAGACGTGCCTATGCTTATCTGACCTTCAGGAAAGATAAAACATTAAGTGAGATATCACAGAAAAGACTTGATGCCGTGAAGGAATTTACGGAATTCGGTTCGGGCTTCAAGATAGCCATGAGAGACCTTGAACTTCGTGGAGCAGGAAATATCCTCGGAGCAAAGCAGCACGGACACATGGCGGATGTCGGCTATGATATGTATATGAAGCTCCTTAATGAAGCGGTGAGTCATGCAAAGGGTGATACAACGGAAAGTGTCGATATGGAATGTCTTTTGGATGTTCAGATAGAAGCGTATATTCCCGATGACTATATAGGCAATATTAACAGAAGGCTTGAAATATACAGAAGAATAGCAGATATACAGGATGAAAGCGATGCAAGTGATGTTATAGATGAGCTTGCAGACCGCTTCGGCGATATCCCCAAGTCCGTCAACGGACTTATAAATATAGCACTTCTGCGAAGCAAGGCAAAGAAAA
>CACXGJ010000236.1 GCA_902767125.1 uncultured Ruminococcus sp.
TACATTTAAGATACTTACATCAGTAAGTGGAGTAGGTGCGAAGGTAGCTATAGCTATATTATCGGAATTAAGTCCCGAACAGTTTGCACTTGCAGTGTCAAACGGTGATGTAAAGTCGCTTACAAAGGCGAGCGGTGTTGGGAATAAGCTGGCACAGAGGATAATACTTGAATTGAAGGATAAGGTGAAGAAGCTGGCGATACTGCCCGAAGCAATTCCGACAGGAAATGTCAGTGTGAATGTTTCGGGAGGGAATATCTCACAGGCGATAGGTGCATTGGCAGTGCTGGGATATACACCTGATGAGGTAATGCCATTCATGAGCGGAGTGACAGGAGAAATGACGGTGGAACAGATAATTTCGTCTACACTGAAGGCAATAGGCAGGAAAGGATAAAGATATATGTCTGAAATGGATTTTGAGAACAGGTATGAAGACAGGATAGTGTCTCCTACGGAGATAATGGGAGATGAGGGGGATAATCCCTTAAGACCGAGAAGCCTTGATGATTATATAGGGCAGGATAAGGCGAAGGAAAATCTTTCGGTATTCATGGAGGCGGCAAAGCAAAGGCATGAGAGCCTTGACCATGTACTTTTGTACGGTCCGCCGGGATTGGGAAAGACAACTCTTTCGGGTATAATAGCGAATGAAATGGGAGTAAATCTTCGTATAACATCGGGACCTGCAATAGAAAAGCCGGGAGATTTGGCGGCAATATTGACTAATCTTAATGACGGAGATGTATTGTTTATAGACGAGATACATCGTATTCCAAGGGCGGTTGAGGAAATATTGTATCCTGCAATGGAGGACTTTGCGATAGATATAATTACAGGAAAAGGACAGGTTGCAGCAGCATATCATTTGCCGTTGCCGAGATTTACGCTTGTAGGAGCCACTACAAGGGCAGGGCAATTGACAGCCCCTTTGCGTGACAGATTCGGAGTTTGTTTAAGGTTGGAATTATATACACCGCAAGAGTTAGCGAGGATAGTCACAAGAAGTGCGGGGATATTGGGAATAAAAATAGAGCCTGACGGAGCATTGGAAATAGCGTCACGTTCAAGAGGTACACCGAGAATTGCAAACAGGATGTTAAAGAGAGTGAGAGATTTTGCACAGGTACTTTCAAATGGAGTAATAACTCTTGAAACGGCGAGAATTGCATTGGAAAGATTAGAGATAGATGAATTGGGGCTTGATGCGAATGACAGGAGGATGTTGTCTGCAATAGTGAAATTTTACCGAGGAGGTCCTGTAGGATTGGAAACTCTTGCAGCGGCAATAGGTGAAGAAGCAGTTACGATAGAGGATGTTATCGAGCCGTATCTCATGCAGATAGGATTTCTGAACAGGACTCCGAGAGGAAGATGTATCACAAAGGCGGCGTGCCTGCACTTGGGGTATAAATTGCCTGATGCACAGGACGGTCAGCTTAAATTGGAATGATATGTGAGGTGAGATAATGAGCAGTATATTATCTGTATCACAGCTCAACAGATATGTAAAGTCGGTGATAGAGAGTGATGATAAACTGAACGGAGTGTACTTAAGGGGAGAGATATCAAATTTGACTCTGCACAGCTCGGGGCATATATATTTTTCTCTTAAGGATGATGAACAATGCACAATAAAAGCCGTGATGTTTGCAGGGAAAGCAAGATATTTAAAATTCAGACCGACAGGCGGTATGAAAGTTGTAGTCCGTGGAAATGTCACTATTTATGAAAAGACGGGTTCATATCAGATAATAATCGAAGAAATGCTGCCTGACGGAGATGGTGCATTGAATCTTGCATATGAGCAGCTCAAAGCGGAACTGGCAAAAGAGGGATTGTTTGATAATGAGCATAAAAAGCCTTTGCCGACATTCCCGAAAAAAATCGGAGTTATAACATCACCGACAGGAGCGGCAGTTCAGGATATTTTCCGTATATTGAAAAGGCGTTATCCGATAGGAGAAATAATATTCTGTCCTGTACCGGTGCAGGGAGAAAATGCAGCAGAGGATCTGACGAATGCCGTGAGGAGATTCAATGGAACGAAGTGTGCTGATGTAATAATAATCGGCAGAGGCGGAGGAAGCATTGAAGATTTATGGTCATTCAATGATGAAAATTTAGCGAGGGCAATATATGAATGTGATATCCCGATAGTATCGGCAGTCGGACATGAAACGGATTTTACAATATGTGATTTCGTGGCAGATGTAAGGGCATCTACACCCTCGGCAGGGGCAGAGCTTGTATCTCCTGTAACGGTGGACAGTATGCTCATGCAGACGGAAAATATCATGAATAAAATGACAATGACAGTTAAGAGAAGACTTAATAATGAATTTCAGAGATATGAGAGAGTCTCAAATTCAAGAGTTTTTTCACATCCCGAAGATATCACAGATATCAGGAAAATTAAGTTTGAGATGCTTTCGTCAAGATTAAAAAGTGCATATACAGAAAAAGTTTCGGATGAAAGGACAAAATTCGCTGAATTGACAGCAAAACTTGATACATTGAGTCCGCTGAAGATACTGTCAAGGGGATATGCAGTCGCCAAAAAAGACGGTGAAATAATAAACAGTAAAACACAGGCGGATATAAACGATAATATAGAGATAGTGCTTTCGGACGGAAGTCTTGAATGTACAGTAACGGGGAGGAAATAAATTTATGAGTTATGAAGAAGCAATATCAAAATTAGAGGAAACGGTAAAACAGCTTGAAAGCGGGAAATTATCGCTTGAAGAATCCATAGAGATGTTTGAACAGGGAACGAAGCTGGCAAAGGAATGTTATGAAACGCTAAAAAATGCTGAACAGAAAATCACTTTGATATCCGAATCGGAGGGAAATTAAATGGATATGCAGAATTTTGAAAAGGAGCTTTTGACATATATCCCGAAGGTCAGGGAAGAAATGAAAACGGTGGTTGATTCAATGGAATACAGCCTGATGGCAGGCGGAAAAAGGATAAGACCGTTTCTGACACTGGAATTTGCGAAATTATGCGGAGGAAGTGAAGCAAATGCAGTACCGTTTGCGTGTGCGGTTGAGATGATACATACATATTCACTGATACATGATGACTTGCCGTGTATGGATAATGATGATATGAGGCGTGGCAAGCCCACAAATCACAAGGTTTTCGGAGAAGCAGCGGCATTATTGGGCGGAGACGGTCTTTTGACACTTGCATTTGAGACAGTTCTTTCGGAGAGAGCGGTCAGCCTGAACGGATATGAGAGGTGTGCAAAAGCAGGCAGGGTATTGGCTGAATATGCGGGAGTCAGCGGAATGATAGGCGGTCAGATGATAGATTTGGAGAGTGAAGAAAAATCTGTGCCGTTGGAGATATTGCAGATAATGGACGAAAACAAGACGGGTGCATTGATAGCGGCAGCTTGTGTAATGGGGTGTATATCGGCAGGAGCAAGTGATGAACAGATACAGGCGGCTAAAGATTATGCAATGAATATAGGCATAGCCTTTCAGATAGTGGATGATATGCTTGATGTAACGTCAGATACGGCTACTTTGGGAAAGACTGTCGGCAGTGATATGGAGAATAAAAAGTCTACTTATGTGTCATTGTTAGGGCTTGACGAGTGCAGGAGGATAAGTTTTGAGCTGACGGAAAAGGCTGTTGAAAGTCTGAAAGCATTTGACGGTGACACGGAAGAATTGAAAAAATTTGCGTATTATCTTCGTGACAGGAAAAAATAAAAGAATGTTGCATAAATCGGAAAATTATAGTATAATTATGCAAAATGATTTTTGTTGGAGTAATTAAAAATGTCAGAGAGTAATATATTGGATA
>CACXGJ010000237.1 GCA_902767125.1 uncultured Ruminococcus sp.
AAAGAATGTCATCGAAATGAATCCGACAGTTATCCGTTTCCTCTATGACAATAACAAAGCAGTTGCTGACGGTACTATCGAGCATAATTATCCGCACTGCTGGAGATGCAAACGTCCTCTTATCTATAAGGCAATGGACGCTTGGTACTTCAATATCGGCAAAATCAAAGACAAACTTATCAAATACAATGAAGATATAAACTGGATTCCCGAAACAATAAAGCACGGACGTTTCGGCAAATGGCTCGAAAATGCCCGTGACTGGAACATCTCACGTAACCGTTATTGGTCAACTCCTATTCCTATCTGGGAATGTGACAAGTGCGGTGACAGGACTGTTCTCGGAAGCATTGACGAAATAGAACAGTACAGCGGTATCCGTCTTGACAATCTCCACCGTCAGTTTATGGACAAGGTTACATTTCCCTGCACCTGTGAGGGCTGTACGGGTACAAAAGTAAGAGTTCCCGAGGTACTCGACTGCTGGTTTGAAAGCGGCTCTGTGCCTTTCGCCCAAAAGCATTATCCCTTTGAAAACAAGGAATGGTTCGACTCACACTTCCCAAGCGATTTTATCGTTGAATATACAGGTCAGATTCGTTGCTGGTTCTATTATCTCCATGTACTGTCAGTGGCACTCTTTGACAAGCCCTGCTTCTCAAACTGCATAGTTCACGGTACTATCCTTGCAAAAGACGGCAAGAAGCTCTCCAAATCATCAAAGAACTATACAGACCCAATGCTCTTGATGAAAAACTTTGGCACAGACGCATTCCGTTTGTATCTCTATCAGACAAATGCAATGCTTATAGGTGACCTGCTGTTTGATGATGCAGGCATACAGGATGCTTATCAGCAGATCATACTTCCATATTGGAATGCCTGCAACTTCTTCATCTCCTATGCAAATATAGATGACTTCCGCCCCGAAACTCTCACGCCTCCCACAAGCGACAATCAGCTTGACAGGTGGATGCTTGCAAAGCTCTATGAAGTTACAGACTATATTACGGTAAACATGGACAATTATCAGGTAAACAGATATGTCGATAAGCTTATCGACCTCGTTGACGGTCTTACAAACTGGTTCATCAGACGTTCGAGAAGACGTTTCTGGGAAAAGGGTATGTCACAGGATAAGAAAAATGCCTATGAAACTCTTTATTATGTCCTCGTTAATACAACAAAGCTTTTTGCACCTGTTGCGCCGATAATCTCCGAAAAGATATATCAGACTCTTACAGGCGAATTTTCCGTACATCTTGCAGATTTCCCTGTTATACCCGAAAAATTCAAGGATGATGAACTCCTCGAACACGTTAAACTTGTCCGCAATGTAATTTACCTTGCACGTTCAATCAGAAACAAGAACAAAGTCAAGAACCGTCAGCCCTTGAGTACCCTCAAGGTCATCCTCTCCGATAAAAAGGATAATGCTGTGATAGAGAGCTTCAAGGATATTATCGCCGAGGAGCTCAATGTCAAGAATGTTGAGATACTTGAGGATGTAGGAAGTGTTGCAGAGGTAAAATATGCTCCGAACTTCAATGAGATAAGAAACCGTTATCCCGATAATATCCCGAATATCATAAAAGCCGTAAAGACAAATAAATTCAAGCTCACAGCAGACGGTGCAGTGCTTGAAATAAACGGTGAGGAAAAAACCTTTGACAGTGAAATTATTCTTGTAACATATCATGCTAAAGAAGGTCAGCACGTTTCAAGTGACAAGGGTATAGTTGTTTCACTCGACCTCACTATTACAGATGAACTCCGTGATGAAGGCTTTGTTCGTGATATCGTCAGAAGTATTCAGGATACAAGACGTAAAATGGACTGTGAAATTACAGATAATATCCTTCTTGAACTCAAGGGCGATTATCCGACAGCATGGACGGATTATATCTGCAATGAGACCTTGAGTAAAATTGCCGTTATAGATGAACCCGAATGCTCCTATGACCTTGAGTATGATGACGGCAGGACTGTAAATATAAATACAAAGAAAATGTAAGAAAGGGGATTATATAAATTGAACGAGTTACCTAAAACATATGACCCCTCTGATACCGAAAGCAAAATTTATCAGCAGTGGGAAAAGGACGGCTGTTTCAGGGCTGATCCCGACAGCAAGAAAAAACCGTATTCAATAGCAATGCCGCCTCCGAATGTAACGGGACAGCTCCACATGGGACACGCTGTTGACAATACATGGCAGGATATCCTCATAAGATTCAAAAGAATGCAGGGCTATTCGGCTCTTTGGATTCCCGGCACAGACCATGCCGCTATTGCAACAGAGGCTAAAATAGTTGAACAGATGCGTTCGGAAGGTCTTACAAAGGAAGACCTCGGCAGAGATAAATTCATGGAAAGAGCATGGGCATGGAAGGAAAAATTCGGCAGCAGGATCGTTACACAGCTCCGTACACTCGGCTCGTCATGCGACTGGCAGAGAGAACACTTTACAATGGACGAGCAATGCTCAAATGCCGTTCTTGAGGTATTCACAAAGCTCTACAACGAGAAGAAGATATATCGTGGCAACAGAATGGTAAACTGGTGTCCGAAATGCTGCACTTCGATTTCAGACGCTGAAGTTGAATACGAAGAACAGAACGGTCATTTCTGGCACATTCTCTATAAGGTAAAGGAAACAGGAGAGTTCCTTGAGATTGCTACAACACGTCCCGAAACAATGCTCGGTGATACTGCTGTTGCTATCAATGCCGAGGATGAAAGATACAAGCATCTTCACGGCTGTCATGCCATACTCCCTCTCATAAACAAGGAGATACCTATCGTATGCGATGAACATGCCGACATGGAAAAGGGTACAGGTGTAGTTAAGATCACACCCGCACATGATCCGAATGACTTTGAAGTAGGTCTTCGTCATAATTTGCCGATGGTAAGATGCTTCACCTATGACGGCTATATGACAGGTGCAGATGATGTAAAGGCATATAATGAACTTATGGCAAGCGGTCATGCGGCAGAGGATGAACCCGAGGTACTCGACTGCGGAAAATATGCAGGCATGACTACAGCCGATGCAAGAAAAGCTGTTTTGGCTGACCTGACCGAGCTTGGTCAGCTTAAAGAAACGGAAGATTTAAAGCATGATGTCGGCACTTGCTACCGCTGTCATACGACCATTGAACCTATGATTTCAAAACAGTGGTTTGTACGCATGAAAACACTTGCAGAACCCGCTGTTAAAGCGGTTGAAGACGGCAAGATAAAATTCGTTCCCGAAAGATTCACAAAAATATATCTCAACTGGATGAAGAATACCCGTGACTGGTGTATATCACGTCAATTGTGGTGGGGACACAGGATTCCTGCATGGTATTGTGATGATTGCGGTGAGACCAATGTTGCAAAGACCGCACCCTGCAAGTGTCGGAAATGCGGAGGCACAAATCTCACACAAGACCCCGATACACTTGATACATGGTTTTCATCTGCATTGTGGCCTTTCTCAATACTCGGCTGGCCGAATACGGATTCCGAGGACTATAAATATTTCTATCCGACAAGCACTCTCGTAACAGGCTATGATATAATCGGCTTCTGGGTAAGCAGAATGATATTTTCGGGACTCGCCTATACAGGCAAGGTTCCCTTTGACACAGTAGTTATTCACGGAATAGTTCGTGACAGTCAGGGCAGAAAAATGTCAAAATCTCTCGGAAACGGCATTGATCCTCTTGAGGTCATCAAGCAGTATGGTGCAGATGCTTTGAGATTCATGCTCATAAACGGAAGCTCCCCCGGAAATGATATGCGTTATATCCCCGAAAAAGTTGTTGCTATGCGTAATTTCAACAATAAGATATGGAATGCTTCGAGATTCCTGCTTATGAACATGACTATTGATAAGGTTGAGTTGCCTGAAGACCTTCTGCTCGAAGATAAATGGATACTCTCAAAGCTCAACACACTTATCAAAGAAGTTACCTACAACATGGAACAGTTTGATATGGGCGTTGCCGCACAGAAAATTTATGATTTCATATGGTACAGCTTCTGTGACTGGTATATCGAGCTTTCAAAGATATATCTCAACGGAAGTGACGAAAAGAGAAAGAAGGATGTTGAAAATATCCTTTGCTATGTACTTACAGAATCTCTCAAGCTCCTCCATCCGTTCATGCCGTTCATAACCGAGGAAATTTATCAGGCTCTCCCTCATGAAAAAGGCTATATAATGAATCAGAGTTTCCCTGTATATAAGGATGAACTTTCATTTGCCGAGGATGAAAAAACAATGGAAAGAATAATGGACAGCATAAAGGCAGTACGTGAAAATCGTTCCGAACTCAAAGTTCCTAACTCAAAGAAAGCACATATCACAATAGTTACGGCTGTTCCCGAAATGTACTCTCAAGCAAAGGATTTTCTTATCCGCCTTGCAGGTGCATCATCGGTAGATGTTGTCACAGATGATCTCAAGGATACACAGGGCATGGTAAGCATTGCAACAGCCGATGCTAAAATATATATGCCTCTTGCAGAGCTTGTTGACGTTGACAAGGAAAAAGACAGGATCAAAAAAGAACTTGAAAAAGCCCAAAAAGACCTTGAATTTCTCCTTAAAAAGCTCAATAATGAAGCATTTATGTCAAAGGCTCCTCAAAAAGTCGTTGACGATATCCGCTCAAAAGAGCAAAAAGCAAGAGCTTTGATACAAAATCTGACAGATATGTATAACTCGCTTTGATCAAATTGATATAAAAATTTCCTGAAACGGATAAAAAAACTATTGACATTTTCGATTATCTGATATATAATATCTTCAAACCGATGATGAAGTGTAAGTAGGTCTTCAAAATCATCTCACAGAGAGCCGCAGATGGTGCGATTGCGGCAGAAGGAACAGGACTGAATGGGCTTTTGAGGGCAAGCAGAAATGCCTTTTGACAGAGTATGCGAGACGGATATACTTCCCGTGAAAGAGGTAAGCGTATGTTGGTACGCATTGAGAGGACACTGTTTAAGAAGTGTCAAGCAGGGTGGCACCGCAGGAATTTTATCCTGTCCCCGCATTTTATATGCTCGGGGACAGGTTTTTTGTTTGTCCGACAGCATGAAAATATATTCTAAAGGAGATTTTTAAAATGAGCGAAAATAAGATCCCGTACAAAATTTATCTTGATGAATCGGAGATACCTCAACAATGGTATAATCTTCGTGCAGACATGAAAAATAAGCCTGCACCGCTTCTCAATCCCGCAACACATCAGCCCTTGACAGCAGAAGAAATGAGTGGTATATTCTGTAAGGAACTCGTTGAACATGAGCTTGACGATACCACTCCTTA